>NZ_KB850142.1:69764-217547 GCF_000369685.1 Acinetobacter sp. CIP 102136 | reverse complement strand
TAAGTATCCATTAAAAAGTAAACATGTATTCTTTTCCGAATTGGTTTGATACTTTCTCCACCCATTGCTCTATTTTGTCAGCTGTCATGACTTGAAAATCTCGCCAATAATATTTCATCTGCTTCCATACCATCTCGATTCGATTTAACTCAGGGCTATAAGCTGGAATAAAATACAGATTCGTCGAAAAGTTAGTTTTAAGTAGCTCTCTGTAATCAGCCATCTTTTTACTTCTATGAATCGAGGCATTATCAACAATAAGAACCAATGGAAGGTTATATGTCTGTTTTACTTGTTGAGCTATTCCAGTTAAATAGGCATAAAACCAAGTACTTGTCACTGACTCTTGTAAACAGCTTGTCACCAGTTTCCCCGTTGAAAGCAAACACCCCATGACATTAACTCGTTTTAATCTTATTGCATCAACCGCATGAACATCACCTATCTTTGTCCACGCATAGCGGTTATCAGGTGTAGATGAAAATCCTGTTTCATCAACATAACCTAATATAATTTCACCACGTGCCGCTTGCTCTCGTAATTCTTCAATCTGCTGTGTTGCTTGTTCAAATGCAATCGGATCTCTTTTTTTTCAAGCTATGACGGGTACGCTTGAAGACCATACCTGAATCCCGTAAAAACTTACGAATGGTTTCAACAGACACGGACACTTCGTATTCTTCATGTAGTTTGACTCGGATTTGTTCTGCATTGAGTGGACTTGTATTGACCCAATCTAGGATTTTCGCCTGATAGTCTGAGATCAATGTATTGGGTCGACCTGAGCGATGACCTTCTTTAATCGATTCAAGCTCATACAATTCCCAACGTCGGCGTTGTAGCCTTATGGTTTCTGGGATACGTTCTTGTAGAGTGGCAACTTCCGCAACACTTTTACCTTCGGAAAGCCAGAGAATAGTTTGGGCACGTTGCCTTTCACGCCAATGTTTTGCATGCTTGACCAGAAAAATGAGTCGTTCTCGCTGTTCTAAACTAAGTGGTACAGAAACAATTCTAGGCATGTGTGAACATCTGTTAACTAAAAAAACCTTTTCGCATCATTAGTTATTTTTGTCAACTTAAAGCATCCCATGTCTTAAAAACATCTCTAACCCTCTCACCTTCTTGATATACATCAGGCGTTCTTTTTCTACTTTAATCTGCTGTTTTATAGTGGCAGTATCTTCATCAATCTGCTTATACAGGTCAGCAATTTGAACTTTCCCTTTCGCTTTTTTCACTGCAATTCTGGTTTTCGATGACCAGACCAGTCTATTGATCAAGGCATCGATCTGTTCTTTTAATTTCTGGCCCTGTGCCTCCAAAGCCAGTTGATAAAACTTGAGTTGCTCTGCGCTTAAACCTTTTTGTGAAAATTCCTGATCTTGCTCAATCTGTAGTTGCATTCTCAGTAACGTAAACAGAGAGGTGGTCCCACTTGTTTGAACAACTAAAAGCTTATTTATAAGTGATATTCTGCTCTAGTTAAGCTACCTTATTTTGTTGTGGTAGCTGGTCATAGTAAAACTCATCTGGAGTCATTTTGTCCAGACTCGAATGAGGTCGTTTCAAATTATAAAATTCAAAATATGCACTCAATTGCTTTTTCGCATCGGTGACACTGCTATAAGCTTTGAGATACACCTCTTCATATTTAACGCTTCTCCATAACCGTTCAACCATCACATTATCAATCCATCGACCTTTACCATCCATACTGATTTGAATGCCATTTGATTTCAATACATCAATAAATGCATCACTGGTGAACTGACTGCCCTGGTCTGTATTAAATATTTCAGGTGATCCATATTTTTCAATCGCTTCATTTAAAGCCGAAATACAAAAATCCACCTCCATACTAATCGATACCCTATGCGCAAGTACCTTGCGGCTATGCCAATCAATCACAGCACATAAATAAACAAAGCCTTTTGCCATAGGGATATACGTTATATCCGTACACCACACTTGATTACTGCGCTGAATAGCCAATCCTTTGAGCAGATATGGATATTTACGGTGAGCTTGATTGGCCTGACTTAGATTTGGTTTACGATATAACGCATTAATGCCCATTTTCTTCATTAAAGTACGTGTATGACGTCGTCCTATATGATGTCCTTGACGATTCAATAAATCACGCATCATACGGCTACCTGCAAAAGGGTATTGCATATGTAACTCATCCATACAGCGCATCAGCTTCAGATCTGATTCACTCACAGGTTTTGGGCGATAGTAATAACAACCACGGGAGACTTTCAGCAGCTTAGCTTGCTTAGATACTGAAATCTGAAGTGAGTCATCGATTAACTTTTGTGGTTGAAGCGGCCCAGTTTCTTCAACACACCTTCTAAAAAATCAATTTCTAATGCCTGCTCACCGATTTTTGCATGTAGTTTTTTTAGATCGATGGGTGGTTCTGTTGGAGCTTTTGATTGATCGAAAGCTTGCGAGGAAGCTGAAATCAGTTGATTTTTCCAGTCAATAATTTGGTTTTGATGAACATCAAATTCAGCACTCAATTCAGCAAGTGTTTTTTCTGCTTTAATCGCAGCAAGTGCTACCTTAGCTTTAAAGTCATTTGAATGATTTCTTCTTGGTCTACGTGTCATAAAATACTCCATATATTGATGTTTATAACATCATTTGGGGAGCAAAATATCACTTATAAGTGTTGTTCAAATTTCCTGATCCACCTCTCAGGTCCTGCTCCGCATAAGCCTCATTGGCACGTTGCAATAATTCAGTTTTCTTGATTTTTTTGACATCATTCACTTCACGGTCAGGGTGAATGATGGCAGCAATTTTTAAATATACGGTTTTCAATGACTGCTCTGCCATCGCTGCTGCCTGCTCCTGTTTTTCCTGCTGGCGTTTTAATCTGGCTTGCTCACGTGCCTGCTGAAAATGATCTGATTCCCATTCTTCAAATACTTCTGCATCTGCAAGATCTGAGGGATTCTCACTCTTAAAGAATGTTTCGAGTTCATTTACTTTCTTTTGACTTTTTCTGAATTGGGCATGTTCGGCACGTTGCTGATAGTAAGCGAAGATTTCATTCACTTTATGGGCTTGTTGCACCGACATTGCCTGAGAGTCTTTTAGATAATTTGCAAGGTATTGAATCTTTTCATCCAGCACCACCAGTTCTGCCTTGGAAAATGTGGTTTCCTGCAGGTGCTTCCAGAGCTGTTCCAGCTGCTTGAACAGTACGCCATGCAATTCATGGTAAACTGGCATGAAGGTTTTATGGGTATATTGCTGCAGATCTTCTTCAGCCTGTTGCCATTGGTGTAATTCCTGTTTCTGTTGCTCGATTTTATCAATCAGATGATCCAGCTTCTTCTGCTGTGGCGAAAGCGCTGTGAATGGCTGAATCATGGTTTTTAAGTCAAAGAGCATGGCAGGAGAAGGTCAAAGAAGAAATAATATCCATATTAAATCTTTCAGCTTTCGTCACAAAGTCCTTTTCAGTGTGCCCTTTCGAAATTTGTATCAGAATTAAAAAAAGCAGACCAAAGTCTGCTTTTTCGCTCTCATATTGATTATTCCAGCACTACACGACCATTCAGGGACTGCACCGGTCGGTTATTTGGATGGCCCATCAGTTTGGCAAATTCCGAAATCTGCTTGGCAGAAGCCTGTTGAATATCTTTCAGGATCAGCCAGCGTACCCCTTCCGAACACGGTGGTGTGGTCAGCGAGCCGCTAAAGCGATAATAATCCAGGTTTTTAGGCAACATTTCATTCACAGGTTGTGGGGTCTTTAAAACCACTTTCTCAACCTTCTTTTTTGGCAAACGGTTCCACATGCGTTTGAGCATCTGGCTTTCTGCACCCTGCTCGAACATCATCCCCACGACAGCCAGCTCACCTTTGGCATTGGCATGGACAAAATGGATTTCCAGTGGATAGCTTTTGCCTTTAATCAGGTTTTCACTCGGACTATGCAAATGAAACTGCTTCAGTACAAAGGTATCGCCATCCAGCTGCAATTCACCACCTTGCGCAAAATCCACCTGAACGGTATGACCTTTATTTTCGATCGCATGAATCATGGTGTTATAGCTGAACTTGAGCGGTTCCAGTTCTGCTTTCACTGTTCGCTCAATATTGATCGGTGACTGGTTCAGACCATTACAGGCCGAATATTTCTGGCTCAAAGTCGACCATTGCTCAGGCTGAGTATAATCCCAATCCGCATCTGCCCAGACCGCTGTACTTAAACCCATAACCGTTAAAAGCGTGAATATTCTTTTCACAATACATCCCTTGTTGGAAGTCAAAATCACAATTTCTAATTTAAAAACAGTTTATTAAAGTAGTGTAATCACTCTATTTTTCAGGCCACAAACTACAGATTTTTATAAAGATGAAGTGATTTGCTTACAAATTTCTAAACACTCCTAATTATTCAAAACACATTATTCAGAATATATATTGATAAATTTCAAATGGATAATACTTTTATAGATTTAAAAATAGACAGTAGAGAATGTGATCTTCTTCAAATTTAATCTGCTGATTTTTTATGCATTATTTACATGAAATCTCTATCTTATTTTCAATAGATCAAATAGCTAGATTTTTAAGTTCAAGCTTCTTTTTTAAATAGAATCTACCTTTATTCATAAACTTACATAAACACAGCAGCAAATAAAATACTGATATTGCTAGACTCGAGCCAAAGAGAAAAATGAGGATAAAGAATTTAAATGGACTGGGCGACCATATTTATAAATGACACCACCTGGGAGTTTACCGCAGAAATTTTGCTGCGTTGTGCCCTGATGTACACGATGATTATCCTGTTTTTGCGTCTGACCGGAAAACGTGGGGTACGTCAACTTTCTATCTTCGAAGTCGCTATCATTTTGAGCTTGGGTTCGATTGCCGGCGACCCGATGTTTACTGAAGATATTCCCCTGATTCAGGCAGTTCTGGTGATGTCGGTGATTATTATCATGTACCGCCTGACCACCTGGCTCATGATGAAATATCAGTGGTTTGAAGACCTACTGGAAGGTAAACCGATTTATATCGTAGAAGATGGCGTGCTGGTCGTTGAAGAAATTAAAAAAGGTAAGATGTCACATGATGAATTCTTTGCCGAAATGCGCCAGCAAGGCGTAGAGCATCTGGGTCAGGTACGCACCGGTTTACTGGAAACTGACGGTAAGTTCAGTATCCTGTTCTTCAAATCGGATGAGGTTCGGCCTGGGCTGCCACTTTTCCCTAAAACCTGCTCTATAGTCCAACAGGTCAAGGCCGGGCAATTATATGCTTGCATTTACTGTGGACAGGTACAAACCCTTTCACATGCCGACCAGCAATGTCCGCGCTGTGATTCTTCGCAATGGGCCGAAACGATTGACTGTTTAAGAATTACTTAAGCACGATTTAATAACTGCAAATGGGCAAAAATTTCCGGCAGTTGCTGAATTTTATATCGGATATGTTCGGCATCGGCATGAAAGCCTTGCATCCATAATGCATGCATTCCGGCCTCTGTAGCTCCTTGTACATCATTAATGGGATGGTCGCCAATATACAGGCACTGTGCAGGCTGCACGCCTAGACGCTCTGCAGTGATCTGGAATATTTCCGGCTGTGGTTTGTTAAAACCCACCAACCCCGAACTGATGATCTCATCAAAATAATTTTCAATGCCTAGGCCCCGAATCGTATTTAAACGGGTGTCATGTCCGCCATTGGAAACAACCGCAAGCTGATAACCCTCATCTTTCAGCTGCGTTAATACTTGCTCTGCTGCCGGCATTTCTACGGCGCAACGGCCAAACTGGCTAAACCAGAATTGGGCTAGTTCATCTATGCTGGGAGGATTTAACCAGCTTAGTTCCTGTAACAATGCATAGGCAGCCGAAGCTCCGATACTGCCATGCGTCAGCAATTCCTTTTTAGGATAACCGCCATTATCGATGCGTCTTACAATCTCGATAATTTTGTCAGACTCGACCTGTTTCAATGCTGGCGCATAATATTCTGCCAGATAACGGCTATAGGCTTGTGTCGTCAGATCACGATGGGTCAAGGTATTGTCGAGGTCAAATAAAACAGCTTGAATAGGCATAATTTTTAAAACGAAGTGCTGAAACTTTCAATCATGTTAACAGTCCGAAACTTGTTAGATCAGACATAAAATTGCTAAGTTTTGTTGTTTTAAGCATAAAAAAAGCGATGCCAAAGCATCGCCTTTTCTTAGAGTACAAAATCTAAATTAGAATTTGTATTCAACACCTGTACCTACAACTGGCTGATCCGTTTCATTTGAACCTTGTTCTAACATTAGGTAGCCCGCATAACCATATGCTTTCACCTGCTTGCTGAATGCATAGTCTGCACCAACTAGAATTTGTTGAGCTTCATAATCAGCTTTGGCAGTAGTAAATTCGGTTGTACTTTGACTATATTGACCTTTTACTGTCCATGCTTTTGCTGTTGACAGATTGTATTCAGCTCCAATTAACCAAGCTTGTTGATCATCAATAAATGCTGCTGCAGCGTCATTACCTGCAACATCTTCAACTTCTGATGTTTGGTATAATGCTTTAAGTGCTAAACCACTATCCAAATTTACACGACCAATCGCACGAATCGTATTTGCAGCAGCAAACGCACTACCTGCTACTCCACCTGTTACTTCTGGAGTAGAAGCATTTACGAAGCCACGACCTGCGAAGTTAGATGGAATCGCTTTATCATAACCAAGACCGGCCACTACTTTTTTATTATCATAAATAAGAGAAGTAGAGAAAGCATCGCCTAAACCACGGCCCGCAACTTTCACACCACCTTTTGACTTATCAATACCATCTGCTTCACCTGTTGCTAGCAATAAATTAGCATTTAACTTACCACCTGCAACTGCGAACGCTGGTGACTCATAAACAACTACATTATCAACACGATTTTCACCGGTAAAAATACCTGCCATATCTGCTTTATTATCAATATAGTTGTTAAAAGTATCTACTACTGAAGATAGCTGTTTTACAGGAGTATCAATTTTACCCACTTTTAATGTACCAAGTTTTGCATCTTTAATACCTACAAAAATATTTCTTGGAACAAATGCGTCATCATCCGTCGCAGATACATTTTCACCATCATCTGTATAGAAAGTGAATTCAGCTTGATAAAGTGCGCTTAAACGGTCAGTCAGTTTTTCATCGCCTTTTAAACCAAGAAATGAATTGTTGCTGTTTACTTCCACAACATCACGATTACCATTGGCATTATCTTCAGGTAAGTAATCTACTGACGCATCAATCTCACCATAGAAAGTTGGTGCTGCAAAAGTTGTCCCTGCCAAAAGGCTGAATGCAATTGCTGTTGCTAACTTAGTTTTCATCAAAAATATCCTTAATTTATTTTGTAACAAATAATACACACGGCGCTTATATTACAAAATTATTAAATTAATATTTATATATTCTATTTAGTACTTTAGGCTAACATTTAACCAAATAGTTGATTATTTAGAAATTTTATACTTTTTTTGCAACTTTCATCCATCGGAAAATTGGAATTAAACACATAATTGCTACGATCACGATCAGATTCAGATAATTTTGATAGCCTAAAGTATCTCCCAAAATGCCACTCAGGCTATAAAGTCCCCCACTCACCGTGGCCATCAGCGCCACCTGGAAGGTGAAATCTGTCCCTGCCAGATGCTTGCGACTGTATTGCATGACCAAGGTCAACATGACCACCAAGAGCATGGCAGAAATCATGTCTTCGGCCGCATTGATCAGATATATCATCCAGTTTTGTACTTTGTTTTGAGCTTCGTACTGCGCAGCCAGCCAGGCATAGGCCATTAAGCTTAATATTTTTAGAATTGAGAAAACGATCAAACTCGAGCTGCGAGACCAGTACTTCAGACACCAGCCCGCCAGTCCTGCTCCAATCAAGGCAGCCAAGGCTCCCAGCATGGTGACATAAAGGCCAATCTGGCTAAAGCTCAGCCTGAGATCCACCATTAAAGGTTTTAATAAAGGCCCGGATAAACCATCGGCGATTTTAAAGCTCAGTAAAACCAGAAGCCACCTCGCCAAGCTTAAATCTGACCAGAAGTATTGAAAATAGGTTTTTATATTGCTGAGTGCAGGTCCTTTATCAGCTGGCGTGATAATTTTTGAATGCTGAGATTCTCTAAAAAATAAAATGGGTAAAGTATTAAGAAAGACCAGAGCCGCCAATAATAAAAAGGTGGCTTGCCATTGCAGTAGATCGAGCAACCATAATATTGCTCCACCTCCGACAATGAATCCTAGACGTGAACCGATAACCTGAAAGGTATTGCCCCAGTGTTGCTGCTCATTTTTCAGAATATTGACCGCCAGTGCATCGGTGGCAATATCCTGCGTGGCGCCAATACCATTCATCAGCAAAAGCATGATAAAAAACAGCAGTAAATACAGCGGCTGATTCAAGGCCTGAATCGGTAGAAATGAGAGCCCAATCAATACAGCAACTGACAGCCATTGCAAGGGAATAATCCAGCTACGGTAATGACCTTTGGCGCTCGATCCATGCCGATCAACTAAAGGTGCCCAGAATATTTTAATCGACCAAGGCAGCATTAACAGACCAAAGCCCCCGATATGCGCCAGCGATACCCCTTCAGCTCGCAGAATGACTGGCAAGGCATGCGTCATAAACCCGACCGGAAGCCCCTGTGCCCAATACAGCGAAAACAGTAAAATATAGGTATTCCGCATATTTAGGCTAAGTCCTTAAGGTGAAAATGCATCACCAGCATTTGAGATGCTATACATTTTGCCAATGATCCGGATTTTACAACAGTCTAATATAATAAAAAATAAAGAAAAATTAGTTTCAGGACGAGACAGAAGCAATGGCCCAAATACGTTTCCCCCTACTCCCGCCGCATGTGCCAGCCCGCGGCAGCAAGCTGAGCCGGACTTTTTTCAGGCAGCTTTTTTTGGCCCAAGGCTGGCGTCTGGAAGGCGAATTTCCAGACTTACCTAAAGCTGTGGCGATTATTTCCCCGCACACCTCCAATATTGATGCATGGCTGGGTTTTAATGCCCTGCTTGGTCTCGGTATTCAGATTACGATTTTCGGTAAAGACAGCCTGTTCCGCACACCGCTGAAGCCGGTTCTGGAATGGATTGGTGTAGTTCCGGTGGTGCGCGATAGTCCGCAAGGTCATACCCGACAGATTGTAGACATCATTGAAAAATCAGAACAGATCTGGGTCGGTATGGCACCGGAAGGTTCACGTAAGGCACCAGATAAAATTCGCAGCGGTTTTTATCATATTGCCAAGGTAGCCCATTTGCCGATTGTGATGTTTTCTTTTGATTATGATATCAAGACCATTCATATTCTGGGCGTGTACCATCTGACCGGTGATTATGAATACGACCTGGAACAGATTTATCAGCATTATCAAGGTAAATTCTCGGCCAAAAATCCAGACTGGGTGGCCAAGCCGTTACAAAAGCTTTTGAAAAAAGACTAGGCAAATACGGCTTTTTTTGATGTGATAGCCTGAATTTTGTTGATTTAATCACCAGTTTTTATAATGAAATTAGCCCGTTATGCCTTAATTGGCTGCCTTGGTTTCAGTCTTGCAGCCTGTGACAAAGCCACTAAAACACCCACGCCTGCCACGCCAATAAAAGCCCGTGAACCTGTCGTCGCCATTGCCCTCGGTGGTGGCGGTGCCAAAGGTTTTGCCCATATTGGCGTCATTAAAGTGCTCGAATCACACGGCATCAAACCAAAGATTGTCACCGGAACCAGTGCCGGCAGTTTTGTCGGCAGCCTGTATGCCAGCGGCAAATCCCCTTATCAGTTACAGCAGATTGCCCTGAATTTTAAAGAATCTGATATCCGCGATTTAACCTTGAACCGGCAAGGGATTATTGCCGGACAAAAATTGCAGGATTTCGTCAACAAGAATGTGGCGAACAAACCGATTGAACAGTTCCCGATTCGTTTTGCTGCAGTTGCCACTCGCCTGGACAATGGGCGTAAAGCTGACTTTATTAAAGGCAATGCCGGCCAAGCAGTTCGCGCTTCCTGCAGTATTCCGAATGTGTTTGTGCCTGCCGTGATTGGCGGAAGCAAATATGTTGATGGCGGTCTGGTCAGTCCGATTCCGGTCAAGACCGCCAAAGATATGGGAGCAGATATTGTGATTGCCGTGGATATTTCTGCCCGTCCGGATGGTAATAAGGCTCTGAACATGTGGGGCGTACTGGATCAGACCCTGAATATTATGGGACAGCAAAGCATTAATGAAGAGTTGAGTCAGGCCACTGTGGTGATTCAGCCCAAAGTCGGTCATATCGGTACTTTAGACCTGAAAGCCAGCAATGCCACCATTCTGGAAGGTGAAAAGGCCGCTCAGCTGAAAATCCGTACTATTGAAAAAGCCATTAGCAACTTTAAGCAGTCTCCCGCGGCATTTAAACCGCCACGTCAGGCAAAATTTTGATGCATGAATTTTTTATATTCATCTGCGGCCGCATCTGCTACATTGAAGATCAATCATATAAAGATGATGATTAATTAAATACTTAGCGATATAGGTCACGATATGGAATTAGTTCTTGAACCTTGGCACTGGTTTGTATTAGGCATTCTTCTGATTCTGTCTGAATTACTGCTGCCCGCATTTGCTGCCCTGTGGTTCGGGATCGGTGCCATCATGGTTGGCGTCCTGTACTGGATGTTCCCGATGATGGGACTGACGACCCAGCTCCTGACCTGGATCATACTTTCTGTACTGTGTACGCTGCTCTGGTTCAAGTTTATCAAACCGCTTTCCATTGACAAGACCAAAGCCGGTCTGTCGCGTGAGGCGACCATTGGTCAAGTGGGCATGGTGATTCAGATCAATCTGGATCATGGGCAAATCCGGGTGCGTTTTCCGATGCCAGTTTTAGGTTCGGATGAATGGGAATGCCGAACTCTGGACCCAGTTCAAGTCGGAGATCGCGTTCGCGTCGTGGATATTCTGGGTAATGATCTGGTCGTACAACCCCACAGCACGAATTATCAAAATCAATAAGGTGAATAAGCTATGTCTGGTGGTTCTATCATTGTTATCGCGTTTCTGGCCTTTGTTGCGATTACCATTTTTAAAGGTGTGCGGATTGTGCCGCAAGGCTACAAATGGATCGTACAGCGTCTGGGTAAATACCACACCACGCTAAATCCGGGTCTGAATTTTGTCATTCCTTATGTGGATGAAGTCGCCTATAAAGTCACAACCAAAGATATCGTTCTGGATATTCCCTCACAGGAAGTGATTACCCGTGATAACGCGGTTCTGCTGATGAATGCCGTGGCCTATATCAACCTGACCACACCAGAAAAAGCCGTGTACGGGATTGAAAACTATTCCTGGGCGATTCAGAACCTGGTACAAACCTCACTGCGTTCGATTGTCGGTGAAATGGATCTGGACGATGCTTTATCTTCACGTGATCATATCAAGGCACGTTTAAAATCCAGTATTTCCGATGATATCTCGGACTGGGGAATTACCTTAAAAACTGTAGAAATTCAGGATATTAAACCTTCTATCACCATGCAGACTGCGATGGAAGAACAGGCTGCTGCTGAACGTCAGCGTCGTGCAACCGTCACCAAAGCTGACGGGGAAAAACAGGCCGCAATTCTGGAAGCGGATGGCCGTCTGGAAGCATCACGTCGTGATGCCGAAGCACAAGTGGTACTGGCTGAGTCTTCACAACGTGCAATTGACATGGTGACTTCCGCCATTGGTGATAATGAAATTCCGGTCGCCTATTTACTGGGTGAACAGTATATTAAAGCCATGCAGGATATGGCCAAGTCGCCAAATGCCAAGACCGTGGTACTGCCTGCTGATGTGCTGAATACCATTCGTGGTGTCATGGGTCGCCCTAACTAATTTATCTTTTGACTTTATATATAGGCAGCCCGAGGGTTGCCTATTTTTATTGGCACAAGAAAATCTCAGCAAAAAATGTGAATTTATGGTTAAATTTCGCGTTTATTTTTGAAATCTACTGGATTTGATGTTGCCTGACTTTCGGATTAAAGTTCCTCGCAGCTGTCTTATTCCTTGTTTCGATCTACTGTCCAACTTAAAAATGGATACCGTATGAGCTCCCTAAATCCAACCTTAATTACTTTTCTTTTCTATATTGTCGCAATGGTGGTGATCGGCCTAATGGCTTATCGCGCGACAAGCAACTTTTCCGATTACATCTTAGGGGGCCGACGTTTAGGGAGTTTCGTAACTGCACTTTCTGCAGGGGCTTCCGACATGAGTGGCTGGCTACTGATGGGTCTGCCCGGTGCGATTTATCTTTCTGGTCTGTCTGAGATGTGGATTGCCATCGGTCTGATCATTGGTGCCTGGCTCAATTGGCTACTGGTCGCTGGCCGTCTGCGAGTGCATACCGAAGTCCAGCACAATGCCCTGACCCTGCCGGATTATTTCTCGAATCGTTTTAATGACCAGAAAAAAATCCTGCGTATTGTTTCGGCTTTCGTGATTCTGATTTTCTTTGCGATTTACTGTGCTTCCGGCATGGTCGCAGGTGCACGCCTGTTTGAAAGCATGTTCGACATGTCTTACAGCACTGCGCTCTGGATCAGTGCGATTGCCACCATCAGCTATGTGTTTATTGGTGGCTTCCTGGCTGTGAGCTGGACCGATACCATTCAGGCGGGTCTGATGATCTTCGCCCTGTTGCTAACGCCAATCGTGACATTGATGGCATTTTCAGATATGTCCCAGATGACTTTGGCACTGGAAGCTGCTCGTCCTCAAGCAATGAATATTCTGGGTGATCTGAGCTTTGTTGCGATTATTTCACTACTGGCCTGGGGGCTGGGTTACTTTGGCCAGCCGCATATTTTGGTGCGCTTCATGGCAGCAGATTCGGTCAAGTCGATTCCAAATGCACGTCGTATTGGCATGACCTGGATGATTCTATGTCTGGGCGGTGCGGTGGCAGCCGGCTTCTTTGGTATTGCTTATTTCCAGCAGCATCCAGAACTGGCAGCTGCAGTGAATGCCAATCCTGAAACCGTATTTATGGAACTGACCAAAATCCTGTTTAACCCATGGATTGCCGGTGTAGTTCTGGCTGCGATTCTTGCCGCAGTAATGAGTACTTTAAGCTGTCAGCTACTGGTCTGCTCAAGTACCCTGACGGAAGACTTCTATAAATCTTTCCTGCGTAAAAATGCCTCACAAAAAGAACTGGTCTGGGTTGGCCGTTTGATGGTGCTACTGATTGCCTTACTGGCGATCTGGATGGCGGGTAATCCTGAATCCAAAGTACTGGGGCTGGTGGCTTATGCATGGGCAGGTTTTGGTGCCGCCTTTGGTCCGCTGATTATCCTGTCACTGTTCTGGAAACGCATGACCTTGAATGGCGCTTTGGCAGGTATGATTGTGGGTGCAGTCGTGGTTATTTTCTGGAAGAACCTGTTTGCTGACACTGGCCTGTATGAAATCGTTCCTGGCTTTATCTGTTCAATTCTTGCGATTGTGGTGGTGAGCCTGATGGGTAAAGCACCAACAGCAGAAATTACCGACCGCTTTGAAGAAGCTGAACGCCTGTATAACGAAAGCAAATAATTCTGTATCAACTAAAAAGAGGACTTCAAGTCCTCTTTTTTTATGCGGTTTCTTTAAACTTTTTTAGAAAAATAATTTTCAATCAGCTTTTGCGCGTGAGCAGGAACCGGGTAATTTGCATCAACTCTTCCGCCTGACCTTCAAAATGGTTCAAGGCATTGATCGCCTGATCATGTAATTGCTGGGCATAGGCTTTGGCCTGCTCCAGCCCCATCAATGCCGGATAGGTCGATTTTTCAACCTGTTCATCTTTACCTGCAGTTTTCCCCAAGACTTCGGTATCGGAAATAATATCCAGAATATCATCCTGTACCTGGAAGGCCAGACCAATCGCCTGTCCAAACTCACGTAATTTAGGAATGGCCAGATCGGTACCTTCAAAAATTGTCACCGCTGCCATCATGATCGCGGCACTAATCAAAGCACCAGTTTTATTGCGATGGATGGTTTCCAGTGCTTGCTGATCGATTTTTTTGCCTTCAGACTGCAAATCTAAAACCTGACCATTCACCATTTTCGAAGAAGCGGTTGCCAGAATCTGCATCTGCTTCAGTACAATGGAAGCTTCTACCGCTGGCCCCTGATCAAACAGACGGCTACCCAAAATTTCAAAAGCCATAGACTGCAGGATATCACCTGCCAAAAGCGCGGTATCTTCCCCATAAGCCACATGACAGGTCGGCTGGCCACGGCGCAGCAAATCATTGTCCATACACGGCAGATCATCATGAGCCAATGAATAGCAGTGAATAAACTCGATCGCAACCGCTGCACGGCGCACTGCGGCGCTATTCTGGTTCGGCTTTAATGCGGCGGTGGCATAACATAGTGCTGGACGTACTCGTTTACCGCCAAGCATCACAGCATGATGGACTGCCGACCTTAACGGTTCTGGAATGGCAAAGGCTTCCAGAGCAGTCAGTAAATCCTGTTGAATGCGGTGTTGTGCTTGAGTGAGTGCATGGGTTGATACGTCAGTGATAGATGACACATTCGCCTCGAATACGTAGTCCAGAAGAATAAAATGACAAGCGAGCAAATGCCTGTACGCTGATCAGGCATTGTACCTAGAAATGCCTTGAATTTTCAGCCATAAATCGAATTGTTCTACTGAAATTTGCTATTCAACATCAAATAAGCAAGTCAGAGATTTTAAACCATAAAAAACCACCGCAGAATCGGTGGTTTTATTCAGGCTAAATGTATTCACGGCATTTAAGCGAGAACATCTTCTGGTACGCGCACCCAGCCTTCCATCAAGACGCGGGCACTACGGCTCATTATCGCTTTCTTCACTTTCCACTCACCATTTTCAAAACTTGCTTGTGCACCTACTCTCAAAGTGCCAGAAGGATGACCGAAACGCACCGCTTCACGTTCTACCCCGCCTGCAACCCGATTCACCAAAGTTCCAGGAATGGCAGCTGCCGTACCAATAGCCACCGCAGCCGTGCCCATCATGGCGTGATGTAATTTACCCATAGACAAGGCCCGAACCAGAATATCGGTATCTGATTCAGTGACAGTTTTGCCACTTGAAGAAGTATAGCTACTCGGTGGTGCAACAAAGGCAATTTTTGGCGTGTGTTGTCGGGTTACTGCTTCTGCAATATCTTGAATCAGTCCCATCTGCTTCGCTGCATAGGCACGAATCGTTTCAAATTTTGTCAGGGCTGCCACGTCATTATTGATATGATCCTGGAGTTCTGTGCCCTTATAGCCTAGATCTCTCGCATTCAAAAAGACGGTTGGAATGCCGGCATTAATCATGGTCACTTCGAAACTGCCAATATTGGGCACTTCCAAAGTATCGACCAGATTGCCTGTTGGAAACATCGAACCGCCTTCAGCATCGTCATCAGCTGGATCCAGAAACTCGATCTGCACTTCCGCCGCAGGAAAGGTTACGCCATCCAGTTCGAAATCACCCAGCTCCTGCACTTGACCATTTCGCATCGGCACATGTGCAATAATGGTTTTCTGAATATTGGTCTGCCAGATGCGTACCGTGCATAACCCATTTTCAGGAATACGTTCGGCATCGACCAGACCATTAGAAATGGCAAATGCTCCCACTGCCGCGGTCAGATTGCCACAGTTGCCGCTCCAGTCTACAAAAGGACGATCAATTGACACCTGACCAAATAAATAATCGACATCATGATCAGCGTGTTGGCTTTTTGACAGGATCACCGTTTTACTGGTGCTGGAACTGGCACCCCCCATACCATCGATCTGTTTCCCGTATGGATCTGGGCTACCAATCACGCGCAGCAAAAGCTGATCACGAATCCGGCCAGGCTGTTGTGCTTGCGCAGGTAGGTCATCCAGCTTAAAGAAAACACCTTTACTGGTGCCTCCACGCATATAGGTTGCAGGAATCTTGATTTGGGCGGCAAAACTCATGAATTATTTCATCCTTTGACTTGTCTTTGTTTTCGTACAGATTATTCAATATTTATATTCAAAGTATAGTATGTTGAAAGCAGAACTGCTTGGCTTCCAGACCTTAGTATAAAAAAACGGCATTTGTATTTTATCCAAGAAAATAGAGAACTCGTCAGTAACAGTTTCAATAAAATTAATATATTGATTCATTTATATTTTATTTCAGTTATTTATATGAATATTTTTTATCATTCCTTCAACAATATTTCATTCTTAGGATGGACTAGGCTTCTTTAGTCTGATCAATTACAATCAGCCACTTATCATTTTCCATTGTCGGGCTGAACACTTTGAATAACGAGTCTTCACAACTTCAGCGTGGCTTAAAGAACCGTCATATTCAGTTGATCGCCATGGGCGGTGCAATTGGCACAGGCTTATTCTTAGGTTCCGCACAGGTGATCCAATCTGCGGGTCCTTCTATTATTTTAGGCTATGCCATTGGGGGCCTGATTGCATTTTTAATCATGCGTCAATTGGGTGAGATGATTGTTCATGAACCTGTCGCAGGTTCATTCAGCCATTTTGCTTATAAATACTGGGGAAAATTTCCCGGTTTCCTTGCGGGTTGGAACTACTGGATTCTGTATATCCTGGTGGCCATGACCGAACTTACTGCGGTTGCGAAATATATCAACTACTGGTGGCCTCATATTCCAGCCTGGGCATCGGTATTGTTTTTCTTTATCGTGATTACACTGGTCAACCTCGGCAATGTGAAATTCTACGGTGAATCAGAATTCTGGCTTTCTATCATTAAAGTGACTGCGGTCATCTCGATGATTGTCTTTGGCTTGTATCTGATCCTGACTGCTGATGCTTCTTCAGGCGCATCTTTTAGCAATCTTTGGACCGCGGGCGGTTTCTTTCCGAATGGTTTTGAAGGTCTGTTCTACATGCTGGCCTTCCTGATGTTTGCCTTCGGTGGTATTGAACTGATCGGTATGGCAGCGGCAGAAGCTGAAAATCCGGAAAAAACCATTCCGAAAGCCATTAATCAGGTGGTTTTCCGTATTCTGATTTTCTATGTCGGCGCCTTGACCATTCTGTTATCACTCGTGCCTTGGAATCAGCTTGAGCTTGGGGGTCTGGACAAAAGTCCTTTCGTGATGATTTTCAGCCAGCTTGGCATTGACTGGGCAGCACACTTACTGAACTTTATTATCCTGACAGCAGCACTGTCTGTGTATAACAGTGGTATGTATGCCAACAGCCGGATGCTCTACGGTCTGGCTCAACAAGGAAATGCACCTAAAATCTTCATGAAAGTGAATAAGCAAGGTACGCCAATTCCTGCTGTATTGTTCTCTGCCGTGCTGATTTTCGGCTGTGTGCTACTTAACTACTTCGTGCCTGAAGATGCCTTAAGCCATCTGATTTACATCGTAGTCGGTGCACTGGTATTGAACTGGGCCATGATTACCCTGACCCATCTTAAGTTTATTCAAAGCATGAAAAAGCTGGGACAGAAGACTTCTTTCCCTGCGCTATGGTCTCCGGCGGGCAATATTCTGGTTCTTGGTTTTATTCTTACGATTCTTTACATCATGTGGACGCAAGGATTCCAGGAATCTATTTTGATGATCCCGCTTTGGATTGTAGTTATGTTTGGTCTGTTTAAGTTACTTAAGCCTAAAAATATCTAGACAACTCCTGTAGCTATGAGTCCTTAAAAGTTATTGCTTCGGCAATAACTTTTTTTTGTATTTTTTACAGTACAATAGCCTTCTTTTCGCGCCCTTAGCTTAACTGAATAGAGCAGTTGCCTCCTAAGCGACCGACGTGGGTTCGAGTCCCGCAGGGCGCACCATCCTTTCAAAATGTGATCTATACTTCAAAAAATTAGCGTTAATCTTCATATTTTTAGAATATTTTTTATACAAAAAATCATTTTTTCTTCATTATTTTATTTCTTTTACTTTCAAATACTTATTTCAAAATTAGGCTATTTTTTGGTGTAAAAACTCTATTTCGATGATTTTTTAGACTAATTAGTTTTTTCTAGAGCATTTACTCTTATTTTAATTGTGCTATTTTTGTCACATGGAGTAACAAATGATTGCGGATAAATACCCGAAATCTCCAAGAATTTAATAAGTGCAAACAACAACGCTAGATATAAATTTGTACCTCAAGGAAAGACGTAAATGAAATTAAAAACATTAACTACTGCAATGATTCTCGCAACTGTACCAATGACAGGCGCATTTGCAGCAGCACTAGATCGTTCAGGCCAATCTATTGCAGCCTTCCTACAACCTGGTAACTATTTTGAAGCAGGTATTTCTATATTAGATCCAGATGTTTCAGGCAAAGATAAAGCAGGTACATCTACTGGTGATATGGCAGGTGATTATTATTTCCCTTCTGCAGCTTTAAAGCTACAAGTAACTGATAATTTCTCTTTTGGTTTACTTTATGATCAGCCTTTTGGTGCTGATGCAGAATACTCTGGAAATAATTTATTTACTTCAAATGGCACCCAAACTGTTTTAGGTAATACTTTAGCAAACCCAGATGTAACTGGTGGTACTAAAGTTGAAGTAGACACTCAAAATCTTTCTTTTATTTTTGGTTTTCAACCAACTGAAAATTGGAATATTTATGCAGGTCCTGTTTATCAAACAGTGAAAGGTAATGTAAGTCTTCGTGGGGATATCTACAGCGCATTCAATGGCTATGATATACAGATTAAAGAAGATGGTGATTTAGGTTGGTTAGCAGGTATTGCTTTTCAAATTCCAGAAATTGCACTTAAAGCATCTTTAACCTACCGCTCTGAAATTGATCACTCTGTAAGTGCTACTGAATCAATAGGTTTAGCAGATAATCTGGGTGCATTACGTGACGCTACCCTAACAAGTATTGGAGGACCACAAAATATTCCAAATTTACCACCTGCATTACAACAACAAATTGG
This sequence comes from Acinetobacter sp. CIP 102136, assembly GCF_000369685.1. Taxonomy (GTDB): domain Bacteria; phylum Pseudomonadota; class Gammaproteobacteria; order Pseudomonadales; family Moraxellaceae; genus Acinetobacter; species Acinetobacter fasciculus. The sequence goes on along the minus strand of NZ_KB850142.1, from coordinate 198,531 downwards.
TGGACTCATACTTGCAGCTAACGGCTTACAATCAGCAAATGCTACTCCTGGTAAAACTACGATTACTACGCCACAATCTGTGAATCTTGATCTTCAGTCAGGCATTATGCAAAATACTGTAGCTTTCTTGAATGTGCGTTGGGTAGAATGGTCTGATTTCTCAATTCGTCCTTATAAATTTGGTATAGCATCAGAAGCAGTTTCGCCATTAGTATCAAACCCACCAGGTTATGCTGGAGGTTTTAACCTAGTTGATTATTCAGATGACCAATGGTCTGCAACTGCAGGTGTTGGACGTAAGTTTAGTGAACAATGGGCAGGTAATGTCTCTGTAGGTTGGGACTCTGGCGCAGGTAACCCTGTATCAACTTTAGGACCAACTGAAGGCTATTGGAATGTTGGTCTAGGTCTACAATTTAGTCCTACACCTTCAACCTTTATTGCTGGTGGTGTGAAATATTTCTGGCTAGGTGATGCAGATGCTGTTACAGGTGCACATTCAGTCCCAGGTATGGATGCGAGTGCAGGTAAATTTGAAGATAATAATGCGATTGCTTATGGTTTAAAAATGGGCTACCGCTTCTAAGCTCTGATTAAATAAAAAACCACTTTCGAGTGGTTTTTTATTCTTTAACTCTAATTTTATACACTTGCATATCATTCGATTATTTTACCATCAATTAAAATTAATAAAGTTTTAGTTCTTTTACACTATTTTTAATAATTTAAATTTACTATTTTTCATACACTTGAGTTAATAAAATTAGTATAAAAACTCTAAGCAAGCTCTTTCCTTAACCGCATTAGTTCATTTCTCCAACAGAGCTGAGTATTTACTCTTTTTGAAATTATGTTACTTTTCCAGCACATTTTTGTTACAGATGGCATCAGGGAACGTACCATGAAGCTCAATAAAATTTATTCTGCTATTTTACTTAGCACTTTACCTCTTTCTGCAGTTCAAGCAGCTGGCCTAGACCGTTCTGGTCAATCTATTTCTGCTTTTTTACAGCCGGGTAATTATGCTGAAGCAGGTATTACTGTGATTGATCCTAGCGTATCTGGAAAATCTATTCCTCAACTAGGTAATGAATCTATCAGCGACATGGCAGAAGACTACTACTTTCCATCTGCTGCTATTAAAGTTCAAGCAACTGATAAAATATCTTTAGGTCTGATTTATGATCAACCTTATGGTGCCGATTCAATTTATCCAACAAATAATGTAAGTTTTTCACAAGTAAATCCTCTTAGTACTCAACGAGAAAGCACTCAAGTAGAAGTAAAAACTAATAACCTTACAGCTTTAATCGGTTATCAACCAACTGAAAACTGGAATTTTTATGCTGGACCTGTTTGGCAAACTGTAGAAGCTAAAATTGCATTACGAGGTGCAGCTTATGGAAATTCGGGCTATGATATTAAACTTGATGAAGAAGAAGCTTGGGGCTGGCTTGCTGGTTTCGCTTATCAAATCCCTGAAATTGCTTTAAAAGCAGCTATTACTTATCGTTCAGAAATCGATCATGAGGCAAATTCAACAGAGAGCTTTGGATTTGGAACTATTGCATCGCCTCTTTCACCAGATGTTACAGCTACAACACCTCAATCTGTAAATTTAGATCTTCAAACAGGTATTGCAGCAAATACTTTAGCCTTTGCTAACGTACGCTGGGTAAATTGGAGCCAATTTGCAGTAACACCTAATTTATTAAAATTACGCTCAGGTAGTAATTTGATTGACTACTCAGATGATCAATGGTCTGCAAATGTTGGTGTTGGCCGTAAATTTAGCGACAAATGGTCTGGCTCTGCTTTAGTAAGTTATGACTCAGGTGCAGGTAATCCTGTAACAACACTAGGACCAACCGAAGGTTACTGGGGTGTAGGTTTAGGTGGACAATATAGCCCAGCCGAAAATTACTTTATTCAAGCAGGTGTTCGCTATATGTGGTTAGGTGACGCTGAGGCTAAAGCAGGCCCTAATGTTGTAGGAGAGTTCACCGATAACACTGCAATCGCATATGGCATGAAAATCGGTTACCGCTTCTGATTTTTTGATAGATTCAATAAAAAAGGCGCTTATAGCGCCTTTTTATTTACTTAAATTCTTTAAGCAGGGATATCACGCACTGAAGCATTACGAATTGCTTCTTTTAACGCATCATAACCACGAATTGGCGGGAATTGCGGGAATTCAGCAATGACATTCTCAGGTGCATCAAACAGGAAACCATGATCTGCTTCACCCAGCATCGTCGTATCGTTATAAGAATCCCCTGCCGCAATCACACGGAAATTCAAACCATGCAGTGCTTTAACAGCCTGACGTTTTTGATCTGGCTGGCGAAGTTTATAAGCCGAGATCATGCCAGCTTCATCCGTTTCCAATTTATGACAGAAAATAGTTGGCCAATCCAGCTGCTTCATTAGTGGATGCGCAAATTCATAGAAAGTATCTGAAAGGATAATCAGTTGAAAATGCGTACTCACCCATTTCACAAATTCTTTTGCTCCCGGGAACGGCCCCATTTCTGCAATCACTTCCTGAATATCGTTCAAGCCTAAACCGTGCTGTTTTAAAATATTCAGACGTTGGGTCATCAGTACATCATAGTCAGGAATGTCACGAGTCGTCGCTTCAAGCTCTTTAATACCGGTTTTTTTAGCAAAGTTAATCCAGATTTCTGGAACCAACACACCTTCTAAATCTAGACATACGACTTCCATGAACATTCCCTCTAAGTTGTATTGAAAAAATTTTGCACTATCATAGCTGAAGAAACAGATTTTGCACTGTACTTTTTTAAATCTATTTTTTTCATAAGTATTTATTTTTTAGTGATAAGTCAATTAAATCAATTCTATTAAAATAGATGTGAAATTAACTAATATAGGCCATGTCCTTTCCAAGCCTATATCGCCAGGACTCTCATGACCATCATTCCTACTATTGATCGTATTGATGCACTTGCATCTGAATATGCTGATAAATCGCCCAATGAAATTTTGGCACTTGCACTGAGCCAGCAAGGTGAAATTGCGATTTCATTTTCTGGTGCTGAAGATGTTGTATTGATTGATATGGCGTCGCATCTCGGTAAACCTTTCCGGGTATTCAGTCTGGATACTGGCCGTCTACATGCAGAAACCTATCAGTTTATTGAACGGGTGCGTAAGCATTATAATATCGAGATTGAAATCTGCTTCCCTGAAACGGATGCGGTACAAAATTTAGTGACCGCCAAAGGTTTATTCAGTTTCTTTGAAGATGGCCATCAGGAATGTTGCGGTATACGCAAAGTTCAACCGCTACGTAAAAAACTGGCCACGCTGGACGGCTGGATTACCGGTCAGCGCAAAGACCAAAGTCCGGGTACACGCAATGAAATTCCAGTGGTTCAGGCAGATCTAGGTTTTTCCGGTCCGGGAAAACAGTTGATCAAGTACAATCCTCTTGCCAACTGGTCCAGTGCGGATGTCTGGAGTTATATCCGTATGATGGAAGTCCCTTATAATGCCTTGCATGAAAAAGGTTTTGTTTCTATCGGCTGTGAACCTTGTACTCGCCCTGTGCTGCCAAATCAGCATGAACGCGAAGGCCGCTGGTGGTGGGAAGAAGCTACCCATAAAGAATGTGGCTTACATGCTGGCAATCTAAAAAAATAAAGTTAAGTTTTATCTTTCCTATTGATTGAAAGACTATTTTTTTAATAAAGATAGTCTTTTTAATTGATAATTTTACATTTGGTGACAAGATATAAATTACCTTTTATCGGGATAATATTATTTTAATTAAAGAATTTATAAAATATTAGACCTCTTGCGAAAGTAAAAACTGCCTCAATATAGATTTCATGAAATATCAGAAATTAAATCGTTTTTCAGATTCTGAATTCCAGCGCTTGGTTGGTGTACCTCGAGCAGTTTTTAGTGAAATGGTCGAAGTTTTAAAAGAAGCAGAATCACTTAAAAAGAAATTAGGGCGTCCTCATACTTTAGCTATAGAGGATCAATTATTATTAACACTCAATTACTTACGGAGCTACAACACCCAATTGGAATTGGCGGCAAATTACCATATCGCTGAAAGTAATGTGAATCGAACTATTAAAAAGGTTGAAGATGCATTAATGAAATCAAGACGTTTTACCCTGCCAAAACGAAGCATTACCACAGCAGACGAACAATTTAACTGGGTAATTATTGATGCGACAGAATGTTTAATAGAACGCCCGAAAAAAAAATCAGAGTAAGTTCTACAGTGGTAAAAAGAAGAAACATACGTTAAAAGCCCAAGTGATCTATCATCCGAAGAGCAAACAAATCATAGGAGTAGATATATCGTCTGGCAGTCAGCATGATATTAAATTGGCAAGAAAAACAGTTAAGAAATTCAAACATTGTGACTATGTTATGACCGATTTAGGGTACTATGGGTTAGAGCAAGATGGCTTTAAATTATTGATGCCAATAAAGAAAAAGAAGAATTTACCCTTATTTGATGCTGAGAAAAATTACAATAAAATGATTGGAAAAATACGAGTTGTAATCGAACATATTAACAGTCAATTGAAAAGATTTAGAATACTAAGTGAACGCTATCGAAATAGACGGAAAAGATTCGGTTTACGCATTAACTTAATCGCTGCACTGGTAAACCGGATGAACTTGCAATAACGACTTTCGCAAGAGATCTATTAGTTCATTGATTTATTTGCATAAAATGTGAAATTGAACACAATGCTATTCTTCTAATAACACATAATTATTAAGTTACACTCCACTTCGCCTAGTAAATATTATTTTTAGAAAACTAGGGCGTGTTGAACATTGGGTATAAATTAATGGCAAAAAAAATAGCGAACGGTTAATCTTTAAGTTCTCACACAAAAAAGATATCGTTCGCTATGCCTCGCACCATGCTCAAAGATGAACACTGGACAAGACTGAAACCTATATTACTAGAACTTAATATCTATGACAAAGGAAATCTTAGACAAACGGTTGAAGGCGTGCTTTATCGCATGCGTGTTGGCTGTCCTTGGCGCGACTTACCCGAGTATTTTGGCAAGCCTAATACTATCTATAAAGCTTACCAGCGCTGGTTTCGCAGTAATAAGCTGATTGCATTATTTACGTTACTGATCAAAGACGCAGACCTTGAGTGGGTCTTTATCGATGGCACTCATATTAAAGCGCATCAGCACAGCAATGGAGGCAACGAGAACCTACAATCCATTAGCAAAAGTGTGGCAGGCCGCGCGACCAAGATTCACTTAGCAGTTGATGCTCATGGCAATCCGATTATCTTTCTTTTATCAGATGGCACAACCCACGATGTCAAAGTCGCACCTGATTTAATAGATAAGGTTAATTTGAGCGATACAGAGGTTTTATGTGCCGATAAAGGCTATGATTCTGATGCACTACGAGCCCATATTGAACAAGCAGGGACGCATAATAACATCCCTCGAAAACGAAACACTCAGTCTTCTAACGACCATATGGACTGGGACTTGTATAAAGCCAGGCATCTAGTAGAAAATGCTTTCGCTAAGCTAAAACAGTATAGGGCGGTTGCCACCAGATTTGATAAGCTCAAGCAGAGTTATGAAAATACGGTCGCTCTTGCTTGTGCTTATATCTGGCTCAAATTATGAATGTTCAACAGGCTCTAGTTATAACTTCCAAACTTTAAATTAATTGAGTAGAACGCACTGCCTTACACAATAACGCTTTATACTTTTCTATTGTCATGTTCAAATAAAACTGATTAAAAATAATCTGATCATAACAAAGGTACTTAACCTATGATAATGAATAAAAACGTGAATAATAAATGGCATGCTGACCCATTTTTTCAACAAGCCACCCACACAAGACAGATGTCACAAGGTGAGGCTCAGCTGCCTATTAAGTACTTTGATGCGTCAAGCCTGATTGCTTTTTTTATGGTCGATTATGACAAAGCAGTCAGTGTATTGGACAATCCAAAGTTAAAGGTTGCTAAGCTTATAGGCAATAAAGCGTTATTTAGTCTAGCTTTCTATGATTATCGTGAATTAACTGATGGCGAGCCTTATCACGAAGTTGCATCAAGTATGCTTGTCTATCCTGCAGACCAAGACACACCGACTCATCCATTGGTGGAAATGACATTACCACCAGATCGACGCAATACCGGCATGTGGGTTTGTGATTTACCGGTAACCACCGAAGTTGCGTGTCGTGCAGGTAAAGAATTATGGGGCTACCCGAAATTCGTCACCGATATTGATTTTAATTTAGACAATAAGGATTTTAGTAGTTCTGTCAAACATCCAGAGAATCCTCAAATATCAATCTTGTCATTATCAGGTACGATCGGCGCATCAGTTACCGCACCTTGGGCAGACTTAGTTTTATATTCAATGTTAAATGATGCGTTAATACGGGCAACCGCAGATACACGTACATTAAATGGCGCTAAAATTGCCACTAAAGGTGATCTTAAGCTAAGTGTTGATACAACGAACAGTCACCCAATGGCACAAAGGCTCAATAGTCTTGAGTTAAATGGTGCGACGCCTTTTTCAGTCACCTTTACTGATAGCTTGCAATTGCGTTTAAATGAAGGCGTAATTTTTTGATTGATGATTTGAACTTCAAAAATCTGCTTACAGTAAATTTTTTTAAGGAGCAATTCAATAATCAATTAACTCCTTCTACTTTAATGCTAACATGCTTACTTAAACAATCAGACTCATAATATCTATTGTTCGCATAACGGGCGTTATGACAAATGACTTCAATTAGAACGGTAATCATCCCAAGTATCAGACCCTTATCTAATAGAATTAAGTTGCATACCACTCTTTGAGCCGGTAGTGAGAAGTCAATTACTTTTTAACAGACGGTATACCCCAAAGGAACCACTTAAAAAGCCTCTTAGGCCTATTAATAGGCTACCTAAAACAGACCAATATAAGAGAACCACTTATAATAAACTGCTAGCCTTAATACTCTAAATAATCCCTGATTGGACGTTTCTTAAATTGAGAAGCGTCTTTTTTAAGGCGATTAACCATCTCAAACTCCCATCCTTGCTGCGACTGTCCAGCTGGGCTAGTCGGACTTACTAAATGATTGTATTCTGCCATAAAAGCAGGATTGCGAACGATACGTCCTAGCTGTTTATCATTTAAACCCTCAACTGTGAACATATCAGCAGTATCAACATCACGCAACTTACTTGTTTTTTCTGTTTTAGTTTTCAGTTTCTCATGAACTACAAACTTAAAGCCTGTAATTGTCCTACCTTTTTTCACCTGCGTATAACTGACTTTAATATCTGATTTTTCATTAATTTCTTTAACAGCAAGGTCTAATACTCTTAGTTTAAAGTTACCCATACGCTTGTATTCATGATCTTCTATACCTAACTGGTCTCTGAACTTGTTAAGCTCAAGCAGAGTTATGAAAATACGGTCGCTCTTGCTTGTGCTTATATCTGGCTCAAATTATGAATGTTCAACAGGCTCTATTTTAAAACTAAAATTTTCACATTTCATAAACTTAGGAAGATATTTTGTTCTTGTCAATAGCCACTTTTTCACAGTTAAGGCAAGATAAAGCAGTTCATTTATATGCTAAAAAAGATATACTTTAAAAACTAAAGTAATAATTCTAACAAGGCCTTTTAGCAAAAAAGCCATAGAGAATGCAGTGAGGCAATCCACGCTATGCGTCCATTACATCCAATTGATTTTATTTTCTTAACTTTAGAGAAACGGCAGCAGCCTATGCATGTAGGTGGACTATTTTTATTCCAAATTCCCGACAATGCGCCAGCTTCCTTTATTCAGGATCTTGTCACGGATATCCAAAATTCGAAATGCTCCCCTATCCCACCTTTTAACAATTATTTAAACGGCCTGTTTTGGGATGAAGACCAAGAATTTGATTTAGATCATCATTTTCGTCATATTGCCCTGCCAAAACCGGGCCGTATCCGTGAATTGCTGACCTATATTTCTCAAGAACATAGTGCCCTGATTGATCGCGCCAAACCTTTATGGACCTGTCATATCATTGAAGGCATTGAAGGAAACCGTTTTGCCATGTATTTCAAAATTCACCATGCCATGGTGGATGGAATTGCTGGCATGCGTCTGGTCGAAAAGTCGCTTTCACATGATCCAAATGCCAAGAGTATTGTACCGCCTTGGTGTGTGGAAGGCCCACGTGCCAAACGCCTTAAAGCACCTAAAGTTAACAGGTTTAAAAATGTCCTGCAGACCATTAAGGGGCAACTGGAATGTGCGCCACGAGTTGCTTATGAACTGTCGCAAACCGTCATGAAAGATATGGGACGCAATCCGGATTATGTATCCAGCTTTCAGGCGCCAAGCAGTATTCTGAATCAACGCGTCAGTGCTTCACGTCGCTTTGCAGCCCAGTCTTTCGAATTTTCACGCTTACGTCATATTTCCAAAGCATTGGGCGTGACCATTAATGATATCGTCCTGGCCATTTGTTCAGGCGCATTACGTGAATATTTATTATCGCAAAATGCCTTACCGAAAAAACCCTTAATTGCCATGGTTCCAGCTTCTGTTCGTAGTGATGATTCAGATATATCCAACCGTATTACCATGATTCTGGCCAATCTGGGCACGCATAAAGAAGACCCACTGGAACGTCTCAAGATCGTACGTCGCAGTGTGCTGAGTGCCAAAGAACGCTTCAAACGTATGAATGCCAACCAGATTTTGAACTATAGTGCCTTTGTCTACGGTGCAGCAGGTCTGAATATTGCCTCCGGTTTAATGCCGACACGTCAGGCGTTTAACGTCATTATTTCCAATGTACCTGGGCCACAAGAACCATTGTATTGGAATGGTGCACGTCTTGAAGCACTTTATCCGGCTTCCATCGTACTGGATGGTCAGGCCTTGAATATCACTATGACCAGCTATCTAGACAAACTGGAAGTCGGCTTGACCGCATGTCGTAATGCCCTGCCGAAAATGCAGAACTTGCTGACACATCTGGAAGAAGAAATTCAACGTTTTGAACTTATTGTAGATGGCGAACCTGTCCCAAAGTTACGAGCGGTAAGCTAGCCGCGGATGAATAAATAAGATAGATGGACTGCCAAAGATGCTGATCATTTTTGCCAGTCTTTGAGCACAGAATAAAGGGACCGATCTGGTCCCTTTGCTTTATTTTTGGAAATCTTTTTAAATTATTTTAGAATTTTTGGATGACTTCTCGATTTAAATGTCTATCCAAATCATTTTTTGACAAGTTAGAAACAATGCACAAATGCAATCAGCTTTTAATGGTACGGCACTGTTGTAATAATTGATGGCAGACGTTACGGATCATGCTCGCGGTAATCTGAACTTCATTACCGCGTTCATCGACGATATATCCCGCATGTACAGTCTTTGGTTCTAATACGTGTTTTAGGCCTTTATGGATTACTGCTTTACTCATACTCATCACACACTCCTTTTGCTAAGCCTGAAACTGGGAGAAACGGCTTTGGCTAATTCATGCATCTAGTATTGTAAATAAAGGCCCGGTTGTAAAATTTCAGATGTAACAAGTGTTTAACGATATTCTGTTACAATTTTAGCTGAGAATGATATCGTATTGCTCTTGCGTATATAGATTTTCCACCTGGAACTTAATCACGCGATTAATGAAATGTTCTAGATCAGCGACTGCAGGCGCTTCTGCTGTTAATAGACGATCAATAACAGCCGGATGCGCAACGACAGTAAAGCCACTCTGTGACTCATAAGCACGAGCATAACGCAGAATCTCCCTGAATATTTCGTAACATACTGACTCGGCTGTTTTGACATAACCGCGTCCTTGACAGGTCGGACAAGACTCGCACAGCAGATGTTCCAGCGACTCACGGGTGCGTTTCCGGGTCATTTCCACCAAGCCCAGTTCTGATACCTGAGTAATCTTGGTCTTGGCGTGGTCACGTTCTAACATGCGCTCAAACTGTTTCATCACTTCTTCACGATGCTGCGCTTCCTGCATATCAATGAAGTCGATGATAATAATGCCGCCGAGATTACGCAGCCGTAACTGACGCGCGATAACATCCGTCGCTTCCATATTGGTTTTAAAAACCGTATCTTCCAGCGAACGTCCACCAACATAAGAACCGGTATTGACATCAATTGTGGCCATGGCTTCCGTCTGGTCAATCATCAGATAACCGCCAGACTTCAATGCGACTCGAGTTTGCAATGCCTTTTGCAGGTCTTCTTCGACATTATACAAGTCAAAAATTGGCCGCTCGCCCGGATAATGCAGCAAACGGTCTTTCATATTCGGGACAAATTCTTCGACAAATTCCTGCAGCTTGGCATGAATTTCACGTGAATCCACGTAAATTTTAGCAGTTTCTTCATTGGCCAGATCACGAATCACCCGTTGCGGCAAAGGCAATTCTTCAAAGATCAAAGACGGTACTGCAATAATCTTTTGCTTGCGCTGGATATATTCCCAAAGCTTGGCCAGATAAGCCATATCCTGTGCAATGGCTTCTTCTTCAATCCCTTCTGCCGCAGTACGTACAATCACTGAACCTGGCAGCTTATGTTCTGCCTGAATCCGCTCAATGATCGAACGCAAGCGATTGCGCTCTTCCTCGGATTCAATCCGTTGCGATACACCGATATGATTGCCATATGGCATCAGCACCAAATAACGCGAAGGAATCGACAGATCGGTAGACAGGCGTGCGCCTTTGGTACCGAGCATATCTTTCATCACCTGAACCGTGAGGACTTGTCCCGGTTGAAGTAGCTCAAAGACATTCGGGGTTGGCTGATTGCGGGGCCAGACCATATCATTGATATGTAAAAACGCAGTACGAGAAAGTCCGATATCCACGAAAGCAGCCTGCATGCCGGGTAAGACCCGCACCACTTTTCCTTTATAGACATTCCCTACCAGGCCACGCTTGGCCGTACGCTCGACAAACAGTTCATTGACCGTGCCGTTTTCAATTAACGCGACCCGACATTCCATCGGCGTGACGTTAATCAACAACTCGTCAGACATAACTACACTCAAAACATTATAAGAATTCTTTTCAGCAGTTAATTTAGTGCCTTAACCGTCTGTAATAACTGTACTGTCTCATATAAAGGCAAGCCAACCACATTGGAATAACTGCCCTGTATTTTTGGAATATAACGTGCTGCAATTCCTTGAATTGCATAAGCCCCTGCTTTACCCAGTGGCTCACCTGTCGCCCAGTAACTTTCCATATCTGCAGCGCTCAGGATTTGAAATTCGACCTGTGTGCGTACCACTATACTGTATTTTTCATGCTTTGTACGAACACAGACACCGCTATATACATCATGCCACCGACCGGAGATTTTTGTCCACATTTCAATCGCATGTTGTTTGGATTCAGGTTTGCCCAAAATCTCCTGATCCACCCCCAAACTGGTGTCCGCAGCAATAATAATTGCATCAGGATAAAGCTCTGCCACGGCATCGGCTTTGGCACGTGCCAGACGTTCAACATAGGCTGCGACCGACTCGCCTGCTTGTACCGATTCGTCAATTTCTGGGCTGTAAATATCGAAGCTCAGCCCGAGTTGCTGTAACAACTCGCGGCGCCGGGGTGAGCTCGAAGCAAGAATTATACGCGCCATTTTTTCAGCACATAATAAATAGCAGGCCAAACCAGAATACTGGTCAGCATCGGAATCCAGTGCCGTGCATAAGAAAATTGCACGCCAGCCATAATCTGGGTAAAAAAGATTATCAGCAGATATGCGACAATCGCCAGCCCCATAATCACCCAGAGATTATTAAAGGTCAGTATACGGCGTTCACGGGTCAGAAAGCGGGCTAAAAAGGCAATAATGATAAAGCTCAGCGCATTCAGACCCAAAGGTGCATCCAGCAGCAGATCAATAAAAATACCCGTACCAAAGGCAAACCAGATCCCGCACCAGGTTGGCTGACATAACACCCAGAAGAGCATGATCATCAGCATAAACAGCGGACGCCAGCCCGAGAGATTATAGGAAAGTGGATAGACCATTAAAATAGAAGCCACAATCACCGAAATGACAATAGCCATTAAAGGATCACGATGCTTTCTGGATTTCATCTTAGCGATTGACATGCGGTTGCTCCATCGCTAATGAATCGGAAAATAACACCACCACATGATGTCCACCGGCCAGCTGAGCCGCAGGCGTCACATCAATCTGGGCAAATTCACCAGAATTATGGCGTTGTACTTTAGATACCTGCCCCACCAGATAACCTGCCGGGAAATGTTGTCCCAAGCCCGAACTATAGACTTTTTCACCGACCTTGATATTGGCACTGGTCGGTACATATTCCATTTTTAAACGTCCCAGATCACCTGTGCCCGAAACAATGGCACGCATACCGGTATGTTCCAGGCGCACTGACAGTGAATGTTCTTTATCGGACAACAGCATGACCCGGCTACTATGCGGATAGACATTGATAATCTGTCCCATGATACCCTTGTCATCCAGTACCGTTTGCCCGACTTTCAGCTCGTTATTTGAACCCCGGTTGATCACGATAATATGCCGTAATGGATCGGCATCGGTACCAATCACTTCGGCAATTTCAATACGTCCATCAATGATCAGCGGCGTGTCCAATAGACCGCGCAAACGGGTATTTTCAGCAGAAAGTTCAGAGATTTTTTGTAAGCGTACCTGTGCCTGTAACAGCTCGGCCTGCATCGCGGTATTTTCCCGACGCAATTGAGCTTCAGACTTGGTTTGTTGATTCAACCACTCTCGCGACAATACCGGATAGCTGGCCACCGCATAAATAGGATTATAAGCAGCGTACAGGACATCCCTTGCAGGTTGAACAACATGCGGCATGCGCCAATCAAAGAAAAGCACCACCAAGCATGTTACCAATGCAATTATAAAAGAGCGAAAAGATGGCGGTTGTCGAGAAAACAGATGTGCTTGCACCCGCCGGATCCTTTTCTTAGCCTACGAATAACATGTCATGATTTGGGTTGTCGAAAAATTCGAGTACCTTGCCGCCACCACGTGTCACGCATGATAGTGGATCTTCTGCCACCACCACCGGCAGGCCAGTTTCTTTGGCAAGCAGCTTGTCCAGGTTACGCAGTAATGCACCACCACCAGTTAACACGATACCACGTTCAGCGATGTCCGAAGAAAGCTCAGGAGGGGTATGTTCTAAAGCAGATTTCACCGCAGACACGATGTTTTGTAATGGATCAGAAATCGCTTGGGTGACTTCGTCAGAATTAACCACGATTGCGCGAGGCACACCTTCTGCGAGGTTACGGCCACGAACTTCAATTTCAAGCGGTTTAGCACCTTCATCTGGCAACGCCATACCCACTTCTTTTTTGATTACTTCAGCCGTGGTTTCGCCGATCACACAGCCATGCGCTTTACGCACATAGTTAATGATCTGCTCATCAAAGACATCACCGCCAATACGTAAAGAATCGGCATAAACACAACCCTGCAGCGAGATAATCGCAATTTCAGTAGTACCACCGCCCACATCAACCACCATCGAACCACAAGCCTGCTCGACTGGCATCCCTGCACCAATCGCTGCTGCCATTGGCTCTTCGATTAAACGTACATCACGTGCGCCCGCATTAAACACGGCTTCACGAATGGCACGGCGCTCAACCAGAGTCGATTTACATGGCACGCAAACCACCACACGCGGTGCCGGAGTGAATAAACGGTTTTCATGTACTTTGCGAATAAACTGATTCAGCATGGTCTCAGTGACTTCAAAATCCGCAATCACACCATCTTTCATCGGACGGATCGCTGAGATATTGGCTGGGGTACGACCTAGCATTTGCTTCGCTTCAAGACCGACTGCCGCAACAATTTTATGTGAACCACTATGACGGATGGCTACAACCGTTGGTTCATTTAATATAATGCCTCGTCCTGGCGCATAAATAAGTGTATTTGCTGTACCTAAATCAATGGCAAGATCGGGCGAAAACAAGCCTATTAGTCGTTTTAGAATCACGGGGACGTTCTCAGTTAAACTTTATATGGACGCAAGGTCGCCACTTTAACTAAATGTGATGATTTGGACAAGTCAATCGCTTATCATAACGCATGATAATTTGAATTTTTTTAATACTGATTAGGTAATATTATGTCTACATCGGATGCACAGCATTCTGCAGATTTAAGTGCAGAAACAGTTTCAGCTATTGCCAACCTTGCAAGGTTATCTCTCAATGATACGCAATCTGCTGAATATGCTCAAAGTTTAAATAAAATTTTAGGCATGATGGAAACCCTGAAAGGCATCAATACCGACGGTGTTGAACCACTGAAAAGCCCTTTCGACCACCCACAGCCTTTACGTGAAGATGTCGTGTCGGAAAGCAATCATCGTGAGGAATACCAAGCAGTTGCACCTGCTGTACAGGACGGTTTGTATCTCGTCCCACGCGTAATTGAGTAATTATTACCCAGTTCATTCTTTTTATTAAATTAAACGTAAAGAATTATTTCTCATGACAGATTTACACCGCTTATCCATTCGTGAACTGACTGAAGGTTTGGCAAATGCTCAATTTTCATCCCGCGAATTGACTCAACACTATTTAAAACGCATCGAAAAAATTGATGCACAGGTCAAGGCTTATGTGACCGTGACTGCTGAACAGGCATTGGCTCAAGCTGATGCTGCCGATGCTGCAATCAAAGCTGGCAATACCTCTGCCCTGACTGGTGTGCCAGTTGCCCACAAAGATATTTTCTGTACCCAAGGCATTAAAACCACTGCCGGTTCAAAAATGCTGGACAATTTTATCTCTCCTTACGACGCAACCGTTGTAGCGAAAGGTAAAGCTGCGGGCCTGGTCACTTTGGGTAAAGTGAACATGGACGAATTCGCGATGGGTTCGACCTCTGAGAACTCATATTACGGCGCAACTGCCAACCCTTGGAACCTGGGCCATGTCCCTGGTGGTTCTTCAGGCGGTTCTGCAGCAGCTGTGGCAGCGGATTTGGCACCATTTGCAACTGGTACTGACACCGGTGGTTCAATCCGTCAACCTGCATCATTCTGTGGTCTGACCGGTCTTAAACCGACTTACGGTCGTGTATCGCGCTTCGGTATGATTGCCTATGCATCATCACTAGACCAAGGTGGTCCAATGGCACGTTCTGCAGAAGACTGTGCTTACCTGATGAATGTCATGGCCGGTCATGATGCCAAAGATTCAACTTCAATGGATCAAGTGGTAGATAACTATGTCGCGAACCTGAACGCTACCTCAGTAAAAGGTTTACGCATTGGTATTCCAAAACAGTATTTTAATGTTGCTGGCCTAGCTGAAGATGTTAAAGCACGTGTCGAAGAATCACTTAAAAAGTTAGAAGAAATGGGCGCTACGCTTGTTGAGATCGACCTCAACATGACTGAAAGCTATGTTCCGACTTATTACCTGATCGCACCTGCCGAAGCTTCTTCGAACCTATCACGTTTTGATGGCGTACGTTATGGCTATCGCGCAGAAAATCCTGTGGACCTGATGGACCTGTACAAGCGTTCACGTTCAGAAGGTTTTGGTGCAGAAGTGCAACGCCGTATCCTGATTGGTACGTATGCCCTATCTGCAGGTTATTACGATGCTTACTATGTAAAAGCACAGAAAGTACGTCGCCTGATCCAGCAAGATTTCCTTAAAGCATTTGAATCGGTCGATGTCATTGCAGCACCTTCTGCGCCAACGACTGCCTATAAAATTGGTGCAGATTTAACGCCAGTTGAAATGTACCTGGGCGATATTTATACGCTTGCGGTAAATCTGGCAGGTCTTCCTGCGATTAACGCGCCTGTCGGTTTTGACCAAAATAACTTGCCAGTTGGCTTACAGCTGATTGGTAATTACTGGTCAGAATCTCAATTGTTGTCTGTGGTACACCAGTATCAACAGGCCACCGATTGGCATACAAAACGCGCTGCAATTGCTGAGGAGAACGCATAATGGCTCAAGCTCAAAAATCGGCTAAACCAAAATCCAACCTGATTGATGGTTGGGAAGTCGTTATTGGTATCGAGATTCACACTCAGCTTGCCACCAATACCAAAATTTTTTCAGGTTCATCGACTGTTTTCGGTAATGATCCAAACACGCAAGCCAGCCTGGTTGATTTGGCTATGCCGGGCGTATTACCGGTATTAAACAAAGAAGTGGTTGATCTTGCGATTCGCTTTGGTCTGGGTATCGATGCTTACATCGATCAGGCGTCTGTATTTGCGCGTAAAAACTACTTCTATCCGGACTCTCCAAAAGGCTATCAGATCAGCCAGATGGACAACCCGATTGTGGGCTTGGGTCATATCGACATCCAGCTTGAAGATGGCACGGTTAAACGCATTGGCGTAACCCGTGCGCACCTTGAGGAAGATGCAGGTAAATCGATTCATGACCAGTTCGAAGGTATGTCAGGCATTGACTTGAACCGTGCCGGTACGCCGCTGCTTGAAATCGTTTCTGAACCGGATATGCGTTCGGTTGAAGAAGCGGTTGCTTATATCAAGGCAATTCACACTTTAGTGCGCTGGTTAGGTATTTCTGACGGTAACATGGCGGAGGGTTCGTTCCGTTGTGACTGTAACGTGTCGTTACGTCGTCCGGGTCAACCGTTTGGTACACGTTGTGAATTGAAAAACCTGAACTCATTCCGTTTCATTGAACAAGCGATCAATGTTGAAATTGAACGTCAAATGGAAATTCTGGACTGGGATGGCACCATTGATCAGGAAACGCGTCTGTTCGACCCTGTGAAAATGGAAACGCGTTCAATGCGTTCTAAAGAAGAAGCGAACGATTACCGCTACTTCCCGGATCCTGACTTGTTGCCTGTGGTGATTCCAGATGCGCAAATCGAAGCGATTAAAGCGCAAATGCCTGAGCTGCCTGCTGCTCGTCGTGCGCGTTTCGTGGCGGACTTTGGCGTGACTGAGTACGATGCGCACGTGCTTACACTTACTCGTGAAATGTCTGAATTTTATGAGGAAGTCGTTAAAGCTGCTGGTGGTGCTGCACAAGGTAAGATTGCGGCAAACTGGGTAATGGGTGAATTCTCAGGTGCTCTAAACAAAGCTGGCCTAGACCTTGCTGATTCTCCTGTTTCTGCTGAGAAACTGGGTGGCATGATTGCACGTATTGTCGACAACACCATTAGCGGTAAGATTGCGAAACAAGTGTTCGGCTTTATGTGGGAAGAAGGCAAAACTGCAGACGAAATTATTGCGGAAAAAGGCTTGAAACAGGAAACTGATACAGGCGCGATTGAAGCAATTATTAAGGAAGTTCTTGCTGCCAACGAGAAGATGGTGGAAGAGTATAAATCTGGTAAAGAAAAAGCTTTCAACGGTCTGGTTGGTCAAGTGATGAAAGCGTCTAAGGGTAAAGCCAACCCTGCTCAAGTGAATGAATTGATGAAGAAATTGATTGGTTGATTTATTCGCTAATCAATTGATTTCGTGTTATAAAAACCTCGCTTAATGCGGGGTTTTTTTACTATGTCTTATACTATTACAAATGAAATTATTGATATTGACCAACAAATTGAAATTATAAAAATGAAACGTCAAAATATGAAGGAATATGAAGAACAATTTATCCATCATAAGTCCATAGAACATTTTTATGAATGTATTAAAGAATTAAATCCAGAAGATAATTTTTTAATCTCAAAAATATATAGTAAAGGTCGCGATACTGTTATTTCTTTAAACAGTATTATATTCGACTCAACTTACCCACCCAATACACCGACGCTAAAAAAGTTAATAGATCATTTATCTGTAAATCTCGAATACCATAAAAATATTTGTGAAAGTGCATATAAAGCAGTTGAAAAAAGAATCCATGAACTTGAATTTTATGAATGGTCTATCCTTGAAATGATCAACATTTGTAAATATATCTGTGCCGATATTGACCAAATTTCAGATATATTAAATCTACTTAAGCAAACTAAAACATATAGACTTCAGAAAGGTACTCTACAAATGGATGATATTGACCCAATAATGAAACCCAGTACAACTATTCAAAATAATTATAATGCACCAATACAGCAAAGTATGATTCAAAGTGGTCATAACAATACAATGAGTGTTAATCAAATTTATAACCAGGCGTTACAATAGGTTTGTAACCAAATTCGTGAGGTTATTAATAACTCTCGAGAATCTGACCCAATTAAGGAGACTCTAAATACTGACATAAATAATATTGAAAATGCTCAAAGTCATCCTGAAAGAAAATCAGCATTCGAATCTTTATTATCAAACAGTGCATCAATCGCAACTCTTTGGTCCTCTTTAGCGCCATATATTCCTGAATTAATGAAGTCTATAGGGTAATTTTTTAATAAAAGCCTGCTCATTAATTAGCAGGTTTTTATATCTGAATAAAAATACATATGAGCATCAAAAAAGTATCATCTATCGCTAAACTCGAAGACTTAGGACGTATTCAGCTTTCAAAGTCTTTATTTATGCGTGACTTCCTCTATAGCGAAATCGCCAACTGGTACGGTGTACCCAACTTCCCCGATCATCCTGACATTGCAATCCGTACAGGTACAGAACTTTGCCAACAATTGTTAGAGCCACTCCAAGACAAGTTTGGACGTATTGCGATTCGTTCAGCTTATCGCTCTCCAAGCGTGAACCAACTCGGCAATGAAAAAGGACATAACTGCGCAACGAACGAGAAAAACTTTTCCAGTCATATTTGGGACTATCCTGATGCAAAAGGTTATGGGGCAACGGCTTGTATTGTCATTCCATCATTTTTAGAACTTTATGAGAAAGACCAAAGTAGCTGGCAACAATTGGCGTATTGGATTCATAACAATCTGAACTATAGCCACCTGCAATTTTTCCCAAAACTCTGTGCTTTTAATATTGGCTGGCATGAACAACCTGCACGCGAAATTTATAGTTATATTCAACCCAAAGGCTATTTGCTGCGTGGTGAAGCTGTGAATAAAGAATTTGAGAAATTTTATCCTGATTTATTGTAATCATTAATCCCCCCAAATCCCCCTTTTTCAAAGGAGGACTTGCCACGTCATCAATTGATACGCGTGGTTCCCTCTCCTGAGCAAGTTTTAAAGCACTGCTTTAAAATGAAGCGCAAGAAAGGATGAGGGCTAGGGAGAGGATTTTTTTAAATTAATACTCTTCTCTTAAATTTTCTAATTCAGTCGCACGTGCGGCAGTCGCTTCCATGTAACAACTATTGCTATTTACAGTTGCAATCGTCCCTCCATTCGGGTCGGCATAAAAATCGCAATTGGCATCACGATAGCGAATCCAGAGACGCTGAACCTCTTGAAGCTGTTTTTTACGGTTTGCATTCAGCGATGCCATCGTCTGTTTATAGGCATTATTTAACCGTGTATCTTGGCGATCTGTTTCGGCCGCAATACAATCCAGCATATTTACAGTAACGCCACCTGAGCGATCCATACAATTTGAGTATTGCCGACTCAAATCATTGTCCCCTGCGTACAGCGCAGGAGGAAGTATAAACATACTTAAACCCAATAAAGCAGTGCGTTTGAACATAACAACCCCTATCTTTTCATTTATGTTATTCATAATAAATACCATAATTGAACCCTGGCACGCATGCATTCAATCAGTTATTTCCCTCTTAACTCACCCAACTTATTCCACACATCCGGTGTCAAGAAAGTGACCACCAGTTTATTTAAATCCACATAACGCAGCACACCTTTAAGCTGACTTTTCACTTCAGGATTTTCTAAAATTTCCTCACCGGTAATCCGTCCAAGTTCCTGAAAACTGTCACCCACCGCTTGTACGCCTTCCGCAGCAATTACCGCTTTGGTCTGTGCAGAACATTGCTCTACCAATATACGCTGCAATACTTGGGCTAAATTTTTATCCAGCTGGGTTCTTTGTGCTTCATTCACATTACTGAATTTCTTCAATTCCGGATGTGCAGATAAGGCAACAAAGGTCCATTGCAGCACCGTTGTTTTATCTGCTGCCGTGGTGGATTTCACCAGACAGTTACTCAGCTGCTCGACGGTTGGCCCCGCAATAGCCATTTGGGTGGTAGCCATCAAGGCCATTGCCATTAATCCCCACCGAATTTTAGCTGTAAATCTGCGACGGATAACCTCAGTTTGGCGTGACATAAGCGAATCTCTTTTTTAACAATCAGCTACTTTGTATCATAGACTCGCACCTTGCCCGTGTTATTACTCTGTAATTTATGGCAATACACAAGCCACGGGCAAAAGACCGATATCTGATTAGGTGTATTGAGTGTAAATGTGAGTTTGAGATTAGAAATCCCCGTCTCTGTTCAGCATTTTTTAAGACGCCACTTTAAAAAAAAGGCGAGTGAAAGCATCCTCAGAATGTATTTTAAGGATGCTCGAAAGAGGATGGATTAAGAAGGAAAAAATAGTCCTACTTCACCTGCCTGAGCATATTCTTTGCTCCGGCATGATTATAATTATTGGCCAGGTTTTGCAAAATTTTTACCGCCTGACCTTTGGCATTGGAAAAACGGCTGCTATAACTCGGCACACTGGTTAAACAGCGCGCTACCAGCATCCCTGATTCAGTATAGACACGTGTTCCCTCTGTGCCCTGCAATTTGCCATAGTTATAGGCACGCTGGGCGTTGTTACAGGCATTATTCAGATTCTTGCCACTATTAATATCACGTCGCGCTGCCACATAAATCTTCATCTGATGTTGTTGCGGTGTTTCTGCTATTGTAGCTCGAGCTGATGCCGCTGCTAGCTGCTTTTTCTCCACTTCTTTTTTCTCTAACTCTTTTCTTTCTAATTCCTTTCGCTCTAATTCTTTCTTTTCCAGTTCTTTACGTGCTGATTCCTTCAGTTCATTTGTCGTCTTTGCGGCAGGAGTCTTAGGAGGAGTCGTGGTTTTTATCGATGCAGGGGCGGTTTTCTCCACAGCAACCCTGGCTTTAGTTGGACGATAAAAGTTTTTCGCTTGAGAAGGAGTCATGACCTGGGTGAGTAGTCGAACGCTACGCGTCTGGCTAGTTTTATCAACTTGTCGTTCAGAAGTTGGCTCAATCGAGACAATCCAACTTTCAGTCAGGTCATCCATACGACACTGATAGGCACCACTACCTTGTACAACACCCCGATTGGCACTCAGGCGTTTGCGTTGGGCAACATCTGCCACGGCACTAAAATTACTTTTATACAGCAGTGAAAATTTACCGCCCTGTTCATGACAATATTGCGTCAGTATCGAACGCGGATACATGGCCTGAGTCGTATTATTTTTCTGAGCTTGCCCCCAAAGATAAACATAATCTTTTGCACTACCATCACGCTGATTCAAAGCCCGTTTGGCAATCAGTTCTTCCGGACTGGAAAAAGGATGTAACACCTCTGATTTCAACCGATTCACGCTATTACACCCAGCTAAACCTGCTGCCCCTATTATTAGAATTATTACTTTTAGCTTCACAGCAAATATCTCAACCCCAAAATCCCGTATAACATAGCTTAAATAGCACAAAACAACAAACACAAGATATTGATAACTATAATATTTAAATGGTAAAAAGGCACATATCAGCCTCAACTTTGCTGATTATGCCAAGCTTCATGTGATAAAAATTGACACAAGTATCATTTTTAAATCAGTTCAAATAATAAACAATTCCATTCAGGACTCAAGAAAAAGATAGAAAAAACACATAAAAAACCGAAGAAGGCTGAGTCCTTCTCCGGCGGCTTATTCAAGGAACGCTACAGACCTTTATTATAATGGGTAATAAATTTACCTTTTATCCGCTATAACATTGCCTGAACAAGATCAGCATAAGAATAATTTCCTCAACGTACATTTGTTATTTTTATACGTCAAACCACCGGAAATTAAACGCCATCTTGGCTGGCCCTTAGGATTCTAGACAAGAAAAAAATATCTGAATACCCCAATATTGGGAGGTTCTGACACGATTTACCCAAGTCATCTGACCAACGGTCAGATCGATATTTTCCATTGGATTCTGTAAATTAACTCGCCCTAAAAAAAGCCAAACCTAAAACTGTTTGGCTAATAAAGCAGGATAATAATATGAGAAAAAATTAATCAATATGTGATTCAAATGCTTTCAACCGTTTATAGATCGACATCAGTTCAATAATCGTCGGCCAAGACAAAATCAGGTACTGGAAAGATTCTCGCACTTTGCCAAACACATTTAGGATTTGCATCATTAAACCGAGGGTAATTGCCCCTGCTGCAATACTTGGAAACAGAATAAATAATCCGTAAATATTGTCCAACTGCAAGTACCAGATCCGAACCATGTTGAAATAAGCATAGTGAAAATACAACCGGAAATAATTCCAGCGTACTCGGCTAAACAGTTCTTGTAATGTCAGCGGATGTGCGCGATCAGCATAGTCTTCGCCATAGACCAGCTCTTTACGATAGGCTGCCTCAACTTTCTGGTTATTAAACTCCAGTCCGGGCAGCTTCATTCCCACGACCATCAAAATGACCGTACCCAATACCGCCCAACCAATCGAGGCCCACATTAAAGCATGCGGTATTTCCCCTACAATTGGTAAAACTTTCACATGACTAGAGAGCTGATATAAGATCGGCAGGAATGCCATCAGCAACATCAGCGCTTCAATCAAGGAAACACTTAACTGCTCCGTGGTTTTGGCAAAGCGCATGGTATCTTCCTGGATACGTTGTGATGCACCTTCAATATGACGTAACTGCTCCCAATGTGCGGTGTAATAATCATTCATCGCGGTACGCCAGCGGAAGACATAATGGCTGACAAAAAACAGGTTAAATACCGCTAAAGTGACATAAACCATCGCAATATAATTAAAGGTTAATGCGCCTTGATACAGCAATGAAACATCCCCACCACCCTTAGTGAGCATTTGTTGAATCTGATCATAAAACGGGCTATACCATTCATTTAATACGACATTGACCTGTACCCCGAACCAGATATTAAACAGAATAAATGCCGAGCCCCAGACCGACCAGCGCTGCCATCGGTGTCCGGCTTTCCATTGCCAGAACAGCGCAAATATCGTAGTTGCAATGAAATACCAGAGATAGAACCAGATAAATTGAGCTGACCAGAAACGCCCGATACCGATTGTAAGCTTTTCATCAAAATAACCTTCAGGAAAACCCAGATAGGTTCCCCATCCTGATCCGCCACTATGCCAAAGCACAAGATTAATGATAAACCACAAAATCAGGCTGCTAAAAAACCAGACGGGTTGCGGGAAAAATGACTTAAACATGCCGACCCAGTTCTCCTTATGTCTCTTGGTCATCCAAATGACGCATAGTTTATTCTTATTTTAGATTTTTACTGTTATAAAGCATTAATTTTCCATTTAGTGTAAAAAAGGATAGAAGGATATCGAGTCTCTAGAAACTTATTTTTATCATTCAGCTCTACGTTATGATTTTCCTTATATTCTCGATTTTTATCATTTAGCAGAGCGATATCAAAAGACAGAAAAATCATCATGTTTTTGACCTTTTGTTATTTTGATAGACTTTTTTATGCCTGTTATCTGTCGGGTTTATGTAAAAGAACCTCATGCTTCTGAGCACTACGAGAATAGGATGAAAATCATGCATACTGCATGTCTTCTAGGTATCTTTTACCTAAATAGAGCACTTCTCCCTATTTGAATAAGTCATTGATCAAGTTCTCAGTTTTTGAAGAAACAGTTAAATTTTCAAAAATCATGCTATGATTTAATTATCGAAAAGTAATCTTATTTTGGAAAAAACTATGGAAAGTTCAGTAATTGAATTACTTAAACCGGTGACTCTACAAAAAGAAAACTGCGACCCTATTATTTTTGAAGCAGGCACTGTTTTGAAAGTGGTCATGCAGACTCCCACCAGTCTTCTGGTCAGTAATGATGATGACTTTAACTTTACCATTCCTTTAAAAGACGAAAATGAAGTGTGGCGAGAAATCTGAGTATTTTTCTCTCATGTAAATAGACGGGTTGTATCTGAATTTGGTTTCTTAAATTATATGATACGACCCTTAGCTTCTCTCCACTTTGATTGCTCTTGCGTTATTTTTTCAAAAAATTATTTCTTTCCTCTTCTCTCATTATTTACTGCTTTTAAACTGACTCATCCATTTGAGTAGAAAAATTTCTTTTAATTGAAACATCACTTAGTTTTTTGACCTATGTAAGATCACTGATGATCTGTTTTTCCGTGTTTTGTATCTGCTCTGTCATTGCAATAACATCTTTATATCTCTCCTCTCTTTAGCTCCACTTCATCTAACACCTATGTTTCGATTCAAAAAAAGAATATTCAAGTTATTTTCAGAGTTTAGTAATAGAACTGGAGTTCGTCTTCCTTCGATTTTTTATCCTCTGATAAAATTTACGAATAAGAATTAAAAAATTAATCTGAGACACTAAATTAAGAAGCTGTTTAAATTGTATAGCTCTCCAATTGGTCCCAAGAAAATTTGATGATACGAAATTTCCCTCTAGACAGTTTTAGTATTTTTGCTGTTAAGACAGCTTAGCCAATTTTAAAAAATATTAATTTTCATAAACTTAAGCTAAAAATTTTAATTATATATGCCCAATTTATAAATTTATTTAAATTATTATATTTAAAAATATCTCAAAATTACATCTCCCCATATATTTAAAAAATAAAATACAAATTAATAATAAATACTATATTCTGAAAAATTAATTACAAAATACACATTCAAAAATAACGATTAAATAATAAATCTTATTATCTAAAACCCTGAAAAATAATCAATCCAAGAAAACTTTAAAATATAAAATCCTTATAATTTATTTTTAAAATTTATTAACAATACTGGATTTCTACCAAAATATTTCTAAATCTTACAAAGTAACTGTACTTGTTAAAAGTGTTTCGTTTCTGCACTTAAAGCCAGTCTGTTAAATGAAATATGTTATAAATTTAATCAGATCAATGAACATTCAGGTAGTTTTAACTTTTAAATCAATTTAATTTCAGAGGCTTAGGTAGTATTTATGTCGATTCTCAAAGAAGATCAAGACCTAGAAGATTCACTTGCTACATCTTCTTATATATTACCTCAAGTGATTTTAAATCAGCTCAAACCTATTATTTATTCTCACAAACTTGTTTTATTTCTTGATATTGATGGAACCATTTCTGAATTCCACCCAGATCCAGCAAAAAGTATAATTAAGAGCGGAACCTTAAATACCTTAAAAGAGTTACAACAATATATTCAGCTAATATTAGTGACCGGTCGCTCAATTGCACAAGCACAAAAACTTATTTATCCATTTGACTGGAATATTGCCGGTTCTCACGGTCTGGAATTAAGCTATCAATCGCGTTTAAGCAAGTTAATTGATTTAAATCCTGAACAGTTTGAATTATTAAAAAATTATATTACAGAACATAGTAATAATATTCCTCAGACTCGAATAGAAATTAAAGACTATTCAGTCGCCCTGCATTTTCGTGAACATCCCTATTTAGAGCATCAAGTGCATGCATTTGCCTTGAATTGTCTTACTCATTTTCAGGATTTTGAACTTAAGGCTGGAAAGTTTGTATTTGAACTGGTGCCCAAAGGTGCAAATAAAGGTTCAGCTATCCAACAAATCATTCAGCAATATCACTTAAATGATCATTACCCCATTTTTATCGGAGATGACCTGACCGACGAAGCCGGTTTTCAAGTCATCAACACATTCAAAGGCTGCTCTATCAAAGTCGGTACAGGCAACACCGTGGCACAACATCGCCTCGAAAACGTGACTCAAGTACAGGCTTTTCTAGCGGAATTTCTAGAAATACTGAAAGCACAACAACAATTATTATTGGAGAAATTACATGTCGAAACTCATAGTGTTATCAAATCGTGTAAATCTACCTAAGTCAGACAATACACAGGCAGGTGGATTAGCGGTGGCATTGCAGGATGCTTTGCAGGATATAGGCGGTATCTGGGTTGGCTGGAATGGATCCCGAGTTGACCAGACGAAAGAGCAGAAGTTTCAAATCCTGAAGCATCAAAATGTTGAATATCACACGAGTCCATTGACTGAATCCCAATATCAAGGCTTTTATTGTGGTTTTGCCAACAATGCATTGTGGCCGCTGATGCACGACCAGCATCAACTTGTAGATTATCAGCCGCAGGATTTTAAGATCTATCAGGATGTCAATTTACGCTTTGCCAAGCACCTTAAACAGGTAGCATCTCCACACGATATTATCTGGATCCATGATTATCATTTTTTAAGCGTGGCGCATTATTGCCGTAAACTGGGCATGCGTAACCGTATTGGCTTTTTCCTGCATATTCCCTTTCCTGAACTAAGGCTCTGGCAGACTTTACCCGCCCATCGCGATCTGGCACATCATTTCGCCAACTACGATGTACTGGGTTTGCAGACCTCTCGCGATCAGGAAAACTGTTTAAATTTCCTTGAACAGACCTTAAAAGTGCAGCATCGTCACAATGAAATCCTGAATTATCAATCTCGAAAGATTCATGTGAAATGCTATCCGATTGGTGTGCATCCTGTGCAACTACAGAATCAGGCCTCAGATACCCATCTGGAAAAGCTTCCCTTTGATCTGGATACAGTGCAGCCTTATAAAACCATCATTTCAGTTGACCGGATTGATTATAGTAAAGGCTTATTGGAAAAAATCGGATCGTTGCAGAGCTTGCTAGAAGATCAACCGGAGTTTAAAAATCAATTCCAGCAATTACAAATTGCCTGTCCATGCCGACTGGATGTAAAGACCTATAAGAACCTGTATACGCAATTTAAAGCTGCTGTGCATGAACTCAATAGCCAGCATGGCACAGCGGACTGGTTACCCTTCGATTGCAGCTATGATACTTTGGGCCATGAGGCCTTGATGCAACTGTATCGTAAGGCAGATATTTGCTGGGTAAATTCGATCCGGGATGGTATGAATCTGGTCGCCAAGGAATATATTGCTGCACAGGATCCTTTAGATCCGGGTGTCTTGATTCTATCTAAATATGCCGGTGCTGCTGAACAAATGAAAGAAGCCTTACTGGTCGATCCTTATGAGCATGACAGTATGGCTAAAGCTTTGAAGAAGGCGCTGCGCATGTCTAAATCAGAACGTTTGGAGCGCTATCGTTATTTAAGCCAAGGCTTGAAAAATTTCGATATTATTCGCTGGCGTGATCAGTTTATCACTGACCTGAAAAACTCACAAAGCTTGCGGATCTATCGCCCGGTGGCTGCAGGAGCTTCAAACCAGTTCAGTGTGCATGCCTAAATTTTTAAATAAAAAAACACCAGCATTAAGCTGGTGTTTCGTTTTGAAGAGGAGCCACAATCTCTTCGCTGTGTTGCACTTCGCTTGGGTCTGCAGTGAGATGATTCAAAATCACAATACTCAATAGACCAATTGCAATGACACTAAATACCAGACTCAATCCGATAATTTCACTACCGAAGCCGACCAAGGCTGGTCCAATCAACGAACCTGTATAAGCAAATACCGATACATAAGACAATGCCACATGTGAAGCCAAAGTTTTTTGACGTCCTGCACGGGAAAACATCAGCGGTACAATGTTAGCGCTACCTAAACCTAAAATCGCATAGCCTACCAATACCACCTGCCAGACTGGCGCAAAGACTACGGTCAATAAACCGGTTGCAGCCAAGAGTGCGCTTAACAGAATCGTATTTTTTTCACCAAACTGCTGAATAATCAAGTGACCGCTAAAACGTCCCAACACCATCAAACCCGCAAAGAAACTATAAGCCAGACCGGTTTGCGCCGCAGGCAGACTGAACTCAGTAGCAAGATAAATACCACTCCAGTCCATAGCTGCACCTTCTGACAGAAAAGCCACAAAACAGATCAGACCAATGCCTAAAATCGCCCAGGTCGGCACTGCTTTTTTCACCGACTGTTCTGATGATGTTTCTTCTACCGCCGTTTTTAGCTCAGCACCCAAGCTCAAAGGAACAGCAAATAAGGCAATAAGCAGCAAAATCACACTGACAATCACCGCACCAGTTAAAGGCGCCAAGCCGAATCCCATTAACATGGTCATGCCCAGTACGCCTGCTAGACCACCTAAACTACACACTCCATGAAAACCTGACATTAAACTTTTACCGAGTTTTTTCTCAATCTGTGCAGCCTGAATATTGACAGTCACGCCCAAAGCCCCGGCACTGGCACCAAAGAAAAACAGGCTGATTGCCATCATTAAATGATTCGGACTATAAGCCAGAGCAGGCAAAATGAACAAAAATGCACTGAGAATTACAGCCAAAACGGTACGACAACCTAAGGCATTGGCCAGTCGGCCAGCCAGTGGCATCGCCAGCATTGAACCGATTCCGGCACACAGCAATAACAGGCCAAAATCAGCATGATTTAATAATAGGCGCTGCTGTGCATATGGAATTAAGGGTGCCCAAGCCGCAGTACTAAAGCCCAAGCTAAAGAAGCACAACGCAGTCGCTATTTTCTGCCATAGATATGGTGATGGAGACTGAATTCGAGAAAGCAGTGTTTGATTGAACATTGTATTACCAAAAAAGAAGGCTCAGGCATCCATTACCGATCATCCATAGAAAAACCCCACAGACTTATAGTTGAAATATATAAGTATGCGGGGCTGAATTTGCGTGAATTATAAACAGAATAAATTTAAATGGAATAGTTTTTAGAACCGAATTTTAAGATTTTTTACAAGTATCTGATTGTATAAAATTTATAGTTTTATGCTTTTATTTGCACAGGCTGATCGGTTTTTTAGCGGCCTGCTTAAGCTCAAGTTTTTGCAGAAAATGGGCAAAACCTGCAGCAATTTTTGAGCTGAGACGACTGCTGGTGGTGACTCTCAGTTGATTCGACCAGACAATCTGCGCGCCGGCTTTTTCTAAACGACGGATGAAATCGACATCTTCATGACAGTCCAGTTGCTGAAACCCATTGACCTGTATATAAGCCGAAGCTTTAAAACACAGGTTTGCGCCATGAATATGCCGATGTCCCATGCTGTCCTGATAATGTCGGAGATAAGCCTGACGGGTTTTCCGGCTTAAATGATCCCATTGATCCAGCTCGACTACACCACAAATCGCATCGGTGGGTTGATGCTGTAACATCACCTGAAACCAGTCGCACTGTACGAATGAATCGGCATCGGTACAACAAATCCAGTCACAGCCCTGCTCGATCATTTGCTGAATCCCCAAATGGCGTGCCTTACCGACATTTCGGAAGTCGCAGCTCATAGCCGGAATGCCCATTTGCTGAACTTTAACGGCGGTGCTATCAGTACAATGGTCCAAGACCACGAGAATCTGGATTTCAGGAAGATTTTCTATTGTTTTAAAATATTGAAAAAAATAAGTTTGTGCTGATTTTAAGGCTAACAGACAGCGTTCAATATAGGCTTCTTCATTACAGGCCGGAATCACCACACCGATTTTTTTCATCTTAAGCCCTCCTGCTCTGCTACGGATTGCGCTGAATTCAGCCAGAGATCTATCAAAAAATCGGAATCCTGCAAACTTAAACGATGGGAATAGTTTAAATGCGCTTTGAGATACTGATGGACATCTTCACCATTTAAGCTAAATCCTGAGATTGGCGCGCGCCAATGACAACTCAAGATACATCCACCCGGTTCCAGTGCAGTATGCAGCCATGTCAGCACCTGTTGCAGAGCAATCGGGTTTAGATAATATAAAATCTCACTGACGACAATGAGCTGAAATTTCTGTTTGGGCAAATCATCTGGCACGATCCGCTGTAACACCTGCACATGTGAATAATCTTGTAAACGCTGTTGAGCCAACTGGATCGCAGTATCATTGGCATCCAGACACATTAAGCTATTTGTCCGCTGTGCCAGTTCCTGACTGAAGATGCCGTTACTGCAACCAATTTCAATCGCAGAGTCAAATTGCAAGCTCGGCAAGACCGCCAGACAAATCTGCCGTTTGCGCTGTTCATACCAACGCTGTTCATATTGCCAAGGATCTCCCTGATTCAGTGCATATAACGCATCGAAATATTCCTGATCATAGGCTGCTTTACTGTTCATACAGATACACCTCCCAGGGCTGTAAAATACGTTGCAATGCCTGCTCAGGCAGAATCGGTGATTGTTCAATCGTTGGATCAAGCTCGATCTGGCTCTTAAAACACCGCGCAGCTCGAGACTTATATTGCAATTCTTCCTCAGTTAATCTGAGTTGATGAGCGACGGTCCAAGGAATTCTGGTATCTCCAGGTGTTGCCCAATGCCATGCCCAAATCAAGACTTGAATACAGGGCAAATGAAGTTCAGTCGCCAGCTGCTGTGTGACCTGCCCTGTAATTTCATGATCTGGATGTCCATCATGAACAAATGTGCTAATTAACACATCATTCGGCTGCAGATAAGATTGCAGATGCTGTTGCAACACATCCCGCTGTTCTGCCACCTTGCCATCCTGAATGTCTAAAGCGATCCGCAGAATATTCTGTTTTAAAGGCAACGCTTCCAAAGCTATTCGTGTTTCAGTAGGACGAATCTGGTTCAACTCTTCGGGAGTATACAGACTAGAGCCCGGATGACTGGCCGTTCCGTTGGTAACAGCAAAAAGTACGATTTGATAGCCAAGTTTGTCCAGACGCTGAATCAGACCTCCACAGCCCAAAATTTCATCATCAGGATGAGGGGCAATGATGCAAACCCTGGCATTCGGTGGAATAACCTTAGGAATATCGAATTCCGGCATCTGTTGCAGGATCTGACAGGAACGCCATTCTTCAAGCCTTGTGCCTTCACCATGGATGACACGATCCCCTACAATCTCATGTCTTATAACGTCCATAATTGTTCCTCCTGTGCAGTCAGCTCGCCAATCCGCTCCAAGTCAAATGCAGCATGACTTTGACGAATAAATACCGGAAGATCTGCTGCAAGCCGAGCGAAATGCGGATGCTCACAATACGGCCCAGCACCAAGTGCCTTACCTACATGAGTTAGTACATTTAAGGCAGTCGCTTCCACCTGAGCACGTAGGCTACGAATCTTTAACTCATGTGCGTGTTGCGGTTGCTGATCAATCAATGCAGCAACTTGATAAAATAAGGACTGTGTCGCTAAAAGCTCCCGACTAATTTCACCGAGATACATGGCCTTATAGGCATGCGGTTTTAACAATACTGCCTGTCTTAAATATTCAGCCAAACGCACGGTTGCGCCATACCAGCACGCGGCCACACCTGCGGCGCCATGCCAGAATCCGGGCCGATCCAGATAGGCATTTGGAGCTGCGACTTTTTCCACCTCAACATGATCCAGTTCCAGCCGGGCAGTCAAGGTATGCTGCATGCCCACTGCCTGCCAGGCATCCTGATGATGCTGAATGCCTTCTTGCGACAAATCTAGAATCAGTAATTGTGAATATTGCTGCTCATCACGGTGAGTCAGCAGACCGTGTTGCACCCAGACCGATGCAGAACACCAAGGCTTAATTCCGCTTAGCTTTCCTGCTTGCAATGTTAAAGGTTTGGGGCCACCTTCTGCTGCCCATACTGCCCATAAGCCTTTTTGTTCTACCGGAATATTCAATTCATGCAAAATGGCCAAGGCGTCCAGATGGGATTCAAACAATTTGCCTAGGGTCAGATTGCTTGCCGAAACCTGACTAAGCATCTGCCAGCGTTTTAAGGTGGCTCCGGAAGCGGGATAAGGCACCTGATCGGAAATCGCCACCAGTTCCATTAAAGTGTGCTGAATTTTTTCTTGTAGCTCCAGAGGAGAGTTTTCAAATCTTTGTAATATTGAACCGAGGTTCTGCATGCGGTTCCTCATAAAATACAGATAATGTTGTTGTGTTTTTAAAGTCAGTTAATGAGAAAGCTTGCGCATTTGTTTTAAACGTGTGGTCAGCCCTAATACCTTACGCCGTGTATTAATCTCTTCTTCATTGAAACAGAGCTGTTGCATCAGTTCAGTTAGAGGCAAATGATTATGCTCAATGAGATAGATATCCTGCTCTCTGCTCCATTTGGTTTGTTGTGCTTGAGCCAACAACTTTTTGACATCCGGTCTCACCATCTCTTCATCCATTTTAAAACCATCAGGATAGAAGCCGGAGCCTCTATCCTCTAAAATATAAATTAGATCGTTTAGGCAGGAATTGCTTCTGCAATCGCTTCACGCGCCCAGACACGATGGTTCAGGATCAAAGTCTTGAAGCTATCTTGTACTGCTTCAAACTGTCCGTTTGCCAGAGTTCCTTCATCGCTAACCAAACGCAGATCTTCAATCAGCTTGCCTTTATCACCCAGGAACACGATTGGTTTTAAATGCTTGTAGGCTTCCAGCAGATAATGAGTCGCCACACCGTCTTTCATTACCACATCGTAATTATCACCGTCAGCAATCACCACGGCATCATAGGCAATGGATGGTTCTGCTTTTTGCATACCATCGGAAGGAATCACCTCGCCTTGCTGACCCAGTACCGGGCCCGGTTTTGGGGTCAATACATCGACCACAGCCCCTTCTGATTCTGCCCAAGCTTGAACAGCTTTGATACTGGCCTCATTGGCCTTGTCGTGCACCAATAGCGCAATTTTGCGTGCCTTAATATCTTCAGGTTTAAATGCCTCAAAAGATAAACGTGGTGAAACCTGCACCTCTGGCAATTTTGCCGCCTTTTTCTCTGACGGAATTTCAATACCCAATTGGTCAGCAACCTGCTGTGCCAAGTCCAGATCGATATTACACAGCACTTCAAGTACTTCACGTTCACGAATATATTTGCGCTCCACCTTGCTCAGCTCGAAGACATAGGCATCGACAATGTGCTTTTGCTCATGTGGTGCCTGGCTGCGGTAGAAAAGACGGGCCTGACTAAAGTGATCACTGAATGATTCGCTACGCTGACGGATCTTGTGTCCATCAATACGTTCCTGATAGCTTTCAAAACCACCACCTTGCGCTGCAGGCGGAGTTTCAGCCGGCCAGTTATTGTCAATCGAGTTCGGCTCATAACTGGCTTGACCAGTATGCACAATACGCTGATGTAAACCATCACGCTGATTATTGTGGAATGGACAAACCGGCTTGTTGATTGGAATCTGGTGGAAATTTGGACCACCTAAACGGCTAAGCTGAGTATCGGTATAGGAGAACAATCGTGCCTGTAATAACGGGTCATTGGTAAAATCAAGTCCCGGCACAATATGTCCCGGACAGAATGCTACCTGCTCGGTTTCACCGAAGAAATAATCCACATTACGGTTCAGTACCATTCTGCCAATCGGTGTCACTGGCACCAGTTCTTCCGGAATAATCTTGGTTGGGTCCAGCAAGTCGAAGTCGTACTTCATCTCATCTTCTTCTGGAACGACCTGTACACCCAGTTCCCATTCCGGATAGTTACCGGAGGCAATCGCTTCATATAAGTCACGACGATGGAAATCCGGATCTTTACCCGCCAGTTTTTGTGCTTCATCCCAGACCAGTTGGGCTAGACCCTGTTTTGGCGTCCAGTGGAATTTAACAAAAACCGCTTTATTCTCGGCATTGATAAAACGGAAAGTATGTACACCAAAGCCTTGAATGGCTCTTAAATTACGCGGAATACCCCGATCCGACATGGCCCACATCACCGCATGTGCAGATTCAGGCACTAAGGAAACAAAATCCCAAAAAGTATCATGTGCAGATGCACCGGTAGGAATCTCGGTCTGTGGTTCAGGCTTGACCGCATGTACAAAATCCGGGAACTTGATCCCATCCTGGATAAAGAATACCGGCGCATCATTCGCTACCAGATCGAAGTTACCTTCATCCGTATAAAACTTGGTGGCAAAACCACGGATATCACGTACCGTATCTGCTGAACCACGTGGTCCCTGTACGGTAGAAAAACGCACAAATACTGGCGTTTGCACACTGGTATTGGTCAGGAAGCCTGCCTTGGTCAGTTTTTCATTCCCCGGATAAGCCTCAAAATAGCCATGTGCGCCGACACCGCGGGCATGCACAATACGTTCTGGAATTCGCTCATGGTCAAAATGGGTAATTTTTTCCCGAAGAATAAAATCTTCGATCAAGGTCGCACCGCGAACGCCTGCCTTGAGACTGTTCTGGTTATCGGAAATTTTAACCCCTTGATTGGTGGTGAGTGCCTGCTCGGTCGCATCACTGCGATATGCGTCGAGCTGCTCACTTTTTTTATTGGTATTTTGTTTGTCTAAACTGTCTTTACCAGTCGCGGGGCTATTGGCCTTAATTTTCATGATGTATTCCTTGCTGAGCTTGAGTTTAGTTCAGATATTATTGGTCTATCTCAAAGTCGCTTGAGCTGATATGTTGCATGGTTTGACCAATCAAACTCATCCCGCAAGTCAATCTGCTACAGCCGATCCTGTATCAGCCTCATATTTCTTCTGAATATGCTGACTCGAAGCATTTTCGCTTTTCTGGGAATATTGTTATTGGTTTCGCCTGTGTCCTAACATAACTGCATTTGAGAAAGAGATTTATTATTGTTTGTAGTGCCTTGTTTAATTAAGGCAGCATTGTGTTATTTTTTATAAATTTCGGGTTTATTAACGATTAAGATTTTCATCTAAGTTATTTATTTAAAATAAAATTTTAAAATATTACAGAGATGTTTCGAAATAAAGACTCAGTGGAGTGATATGTGATCTTGCTCATAAATAAGCGTCATAACCTAACACGATGTTTCAATCCTGAAATGATTAGGACTTTTTTAGAAGTTCAATTTGCTATGAAAAATTAACGTGCTACCGCTGAGGATGGTCAGAACTTGACAGAGTTAAATAGTTACAATCCAGCGCCCTGCTTATACATAATGACTAAACTTCCTGCCTTTATATTGATCTAATATCTATAACTTATAACCACTTAAATCTCTTAGCCTGTTCAGATCAAATACAAAGTCATAGAGATCATTTCATCTCTTGACTCGGGCTTCGACTACATCCGACTTTATTTTAATACACATTATCGCCTTAAGTTTGAAGGAGTAAGAGCATGGCCTCTTCTAAAAAAGAATCTAAAGCAATGAAAATTGATATCGGAATTTCGCATGATGATCGCGCCAAAATTGTCGACGGTTTATCCAGACTTTTAGCAGACAGTTATACCCTGTATTTAATGACCCATAATTTCCACTGGAATGTTACCGGCCCCCAGTTCAACAGCCTGCACAACATGTTTATGACTCAATACACTGAGCAGTGGAATGCGCTGGACATCATTGCTGAACGTATTCGGGCTTTGGGTTTTGCAGCACCCGGCACTTATAAACAGTTTGTAAAACTCACCTCCATTAAAGAAGTCGAAGGGGTGCCTAAAGCCGAAGAAATGATACGTTTACTGGTAGATGCACATGAAACTGTGGCACGTACCGCCAGAAGTATTTTTTCGATCATTGAAGAAGCCAATGATCAGCCGACTGCTGACATTCTCACGCAAAGACTGGAAGTACACGAAAAAACTGCCTGGATGCTGAGAAGTAATCTGGAACAATAAAATCGGATTGAATCTTTGAGATCAGGCTTATTCACAGGATGAAATGGAAACTTGCGGTAGTACCATTAAGTTCAGTTTCATCCTGACGCTTTCAATAGGTATGATTTACCGGCGCTCATTGATTAGATCAACCTGAAAAACACAATCATTAGAATTCAACTGTAAAATTTTAAGGATGTAGGCAATCGCGTACATCCTTTTTTAACAAACAGGTTGTTTCCAGATTATTTCAATCTCAGATATGGCTATCATTTTTTGAAAGCTATAAATCTGAAATATCTTTTCTATCGCTTCAAAAAATTAGCCCTCCTGGCTCCTTGCAGTACAGCTTAATCTTCAGGAGAATTGCTCGAATCGCTTTCAATCCGGCCATCGACCAGATTAATGGTGCGATCACAAGTAGCGGACAGGCGCGGATCATGCGTGACCAAAAGTACGGCGCAGTCGCGTTCACGATGCACTTTACGAAACAGTTCAAACATATCAGCCGCGGTCTGGGTATCCAGATTACCTGTCGGTTCATCGGCCAATAATAATGCCGGCTCAGTAATCAAGGCCCGGGCAATCGCCACCCGCTGCTGCTGCCCTCCAGATAATTCATTCGGTTTACGTTCAGCAAATTTTTCCAGCCCTACTGCCGTCAATAAATCACGTGCACGTTGCATTGCCTGCTGATTCGGTTTGCCATGCGCCATCATTAAAGGCATGAGAATATTATCCAGTGCACTAAAGGCCTGAATCAGATGGTGAAACTGAAATACAAACCCGATGCTGTTACCGCGAAGCGCTGTACGACCGGTGTCATCCATCGCACTGGTAGGTTGTCCCAACAAATACAGCTCGCCACTCGTTGGTTTATCTAGCAGTCCCAGAATATTTAATAAGGTACTTTTACCAGAACCGGAAGGGCCAATGAGTGCAGCAAAGTCGTTGCGATCAATGCGCAGGTCAATGCCATGCAAGACCTCCACTTCATTGGGCTGGCCAATATTATAAGATTTTCGCAGCGCTTCCAGACGCAGAACTTCCTGAGATTGCTCAGACATGACGAATCGCCTCCACCGGATCGAGTGCCGCGGCCCGACGTGATGGCACTGCTGCCGCCAGTACGCCTGTTAATGTGGCCAACAATAGTGCCAATATCACCAGTTCAATCGAAATTGGAATATAGAATAATCCCGGCCCAAAATTATTAAATACCCATACCAGACCATAACTGACTATGCTGCCCAGCACTGAACCGAGCAAGCCAAAGATTGCACCCTGAAACAGAAAAACTCTCAGGATTTGCGATTGGGTTGCACCCGTCGCCCGCAAAATACCAATTTCCCGGGTGCGCTGCACCACACTGACGGACATGACGCTGGCAATCCCGAAAGCCACCGAAATTGCGACAAAGACAATAATCATATTGGTGGACAGGTTTTGTGCAGTAATGGCATTCATCAGTTGGGCATTGGTTTCAATCCAGCTTTCGGCTTTTAATGAGGTCAGGCGTCCGACTTGTGCTGCAACCTGGTCTGCTTCAAAAATATTGGCAATGGTCAGATCAATGACTGTTACTCCGCCTGGCAGGCCGAGTAAGGACTGCGCCTGCTTGAGATCCAGATAAACATAACGCGCATCCAGTTCGCGCACGCCCAGCTCAAAGATACCGGCAATATTCACCAAGGCACTGTTCTGTTGGCCAGTATCCAGTCGCAACTTGCTGCCGACCTGAACACCGAGGTCTTTGGCCAATTGACTGCCAATCAGTACATCATCCGCGCCAACCCGCAACTGACCACTGGTTAAATATTCTTTTAATGGAATGATCTGCTGATAACGCTCCAAATTCATCCCGACCAAGGCCACTGATTCGATCGCATCACCCCGTTGTACAAAGGCAGGACCAGACACTACCGGCGAGACGGCGGTCAGTACAGGCAACTGGTCTAGTGTTTCGGTAATCTGTTGCCAATTATTGATCGAACGCAGGCGCTGTGCCCGTTTGTCTTCCTGCAATAATTGCACTGTTCCGGCGGGAGGTGACACAATCCGGTTGACTTCATCCGGTGACAACAGGCGTATATGCGCCTGTGTGCCTAAGGTACGTTCGACAATATTGGCTTGCAGCCCCTGAATCAACGCGGTGATAAAGACGATTACTGCCACGCCCACGGCGACCCCGATGGTGATCATGATGGACTGCGCGCGACCCTCGCGCAAAAAACTGACCGCGATTTTCCATTCGATCCAGAGCCGCCCGAATAAGTTTTTCAATCGAAGTTCACCGGTAATTCATTTTTGCTATTGGCCGTATCAGCAGAATTCAGCAATGAGCTCTGTTGTGGTTTTAAGCGAACTCTGGTGCCATCCTCCAATGAAGATTCGGCATCTGCCAGCACCTGATCACCCTCGCTCAGGCCGGATTTCACTTCTGACATGGCCAGGCCACGCAAACCTAAAGTAATCTGCTGACGCTGTACTTTTCCATCACGTACCATTAAGACCACAGCTTTATCTCCCTTGATACTGCTTAAAGCATCATTCGGAATAGCCAGTGCCCGTGCTCGTTTGGCCGTCTCGACATTCACCGATACTGTCATGTCCTGACGCAGAAAATCTGGTACGAGATTGACAGTTAACCTGACCTCTACCGTACCGCGCTGTGGGTCAATACTTGGAGCAATAAAGTTGATCCGGGCCGGGAAAGACTGATCCGGATAGGCATCGCTAATGACGGTCGCATTTTGCTGCAAGGCCAGTTGCGGTAAATTCCGCTCATCTAGCGGTACCCGGATTTCTGTATTCCCTGTTAACGCAATGGTAAATAAAGTTTGTCCCGGCTGAACCAGATCACCTGGCTCGACATCGCGTGTCAGCACTGTGCCAGCGACCGCCGCCCGAATCTTGGTTTTGGCCAGTTGAGCCTGTGCCACTGCAAGCTGTTCCCGAAGCGACGCTTCTTCGACTTGACCCGCAGCCAATGCGGATGCTTTTACCCGGGCTGTCTCATAATTATTACGCGCGACTCTTTCTGCTTCCACAGCCTGTTCGACCTCTTCCCTCGACAGGATGCCGGCTTCTGCATTACGTCTACGTGCTGCTTCTCGGCTGGCCTGCTCCAGCTGGGCTTTGGCACTGGCCAGTTCTGCTGCAGCCTGTGGCCGTCGGCTGCTTGCCAATTCGGTCAATGCCAGCTCGGCCTGTCTGACTTGGGCCAGCAATTCATCCGATTTCAATACCACTAGCAGATCACCCGGTTTAACCTGATCGCCTTCCTGCACCAGACGTTGCAGAACCACACCACTAATTTCACTGCCTACCTGGGCACGTGAGACTGTCGCAACACGTCCGGTCGCAACAACATTTTGTACCAGCGGCATGGCACTCAGCGTATAACTAGGCACCACTGGCCCCTGCCACCAGCGAAATAGAGCAAACCCTACTGCCAGTAGCAATACGATAATGAGCAAAATTTTATAGCGGGCAGCGCGCAATGAGAATCTCCGGTTGATTCGTCTAATTTGAAATAAGAAAGTCAAAACTGTATTTGTTTTTTTCCTAAGGTTTAATTTACAACAAGTTTCTAATTGGAATTATAGGTATTTTGTTGAGTTTGAAAAGAATGTTGAGTTCCTGTCCACTTTTTTGAGCTAGCTTAAGTCGGTGTCAGTCAAGTTCATCTATGGCAGATCCAGACACGGAATCAAGTAACAGAAAATTGTATTAAGTTTAAGGAAATGGAGATGTGATCAAAAAACAGGCTAGATCATGATAGAGCTTGCCTGTTCAATCGTTTGGGTGTTAATTGAATATTAGTTAAATATTAGACCGTACGACGCAATGGCTGATCACGCTGCGCCAGACTTTCGCCCATTGGCACGAGTCGTCTATCAGGCTCAATCTTTTGCCAAGGCAGGTCATTCGGGTCTGCTTTCATGGCCCCAGGCGCTTTTGCGACTAAAATGGCAGCAGCCATGTCCTGAAAATCTGCACGAAAATGTACCGAGCTTTTCACTACAATAATTGATTTATCTTCAGGCACAACACCAAAAATTCTAAACATATTACGATCGAGCAACTGGGCTTTGTAAGAGCTGACTGCAATTTCAATACCGTCTATTTCCAGTAATATACTCGGGCCGATATCCGCCTCAACGCCATGCATCATGGGTCCGCCATAGCTGAATTTTCCATCGCTATAGGCTTTGATTTTAAATTCAGCGCTAAATGGGGCATCCCCGACAATACCCGATGTTCCACCCAGTTGCGCATAAAAATGCTGACCAAGCTCAAACTGATAGGCTTGTTGCACCACCGCGGGATCGACAATGAGGCCAATCAATGCATTTTTAACCGGATGTCGATATAGCGCCGATAACATCCCGGTCGTATTCGAATCACCACCGGCTCCCGGATTGTCCTGAGTATCGGCAATCACCACGGGTTTGGCCGAATAATGCTGTTGATAAAGTTGAATTGCCTGCTGCACGGCATGATCTGGTGATAAAAAATCCATATTCCAATGCGCTTCTTGTTGCAGCACATGGTCGATATAGCGTTGCATGGCCTGATCTAACTGCTCAGCGTTTTCACTATAGCCCCAGATACAACCGCCACATTCCTCAAAATCTGCCGCCGGAAAACCCGGCGTAAAATTCATCTGGACAGGATTATTTTGTTCTAGCTGTTCGAGTAAATTCATACAAGACTGGGTAGGTTCCAGCTCGGTACATTGTGCATTCAACGCAATCAAAAACGGTAGCTTGTACATTTTCTTATACAGTTTTTTGCCCTCGAATATTTGATTCAGCAGTTGGGCACAGCGTTGTCCAGTTTGGGCCATATCTACATGCGGATAAGTCCGATAGCAAATCAATGCATCACTATGAGCAAACATCGCTTGCGTGACATTGGCATGGAAATCCAGACTGGCAATTACCGGAATGTCCGACCCGACTGCTTCACGAACCCGTCTTAACAATTCCCCTTCACCATCATCCACCTGTTCACTAACCATGGCACCATGCAGATCCAGATACACCGCATCTGCCGGATGCTGCTGGATGCTTGCAATAATTTCATCACAGATCCGTTGGTAAGTGTCCTGCTCTACATGCGCTGAAGGTGAAGTGCCAGCCCAGATTACCGGCAAAAGTTGATAACCGAATTGTTCTGCTTGTTGAATAAAACCGCCAATCGGAATGTTCTGTTCCCGAAATTTCAGGACATCTGCGCCGCGGCTAAGCGGAGGAAATCCCCCGCCCTGGACAAAATCCACATATCTTGCTTTGGTCGGGGCAAAGGTATTGGTTTCATGTTGAAAGCCCGCAATGATGATTTTCTTCATATCTTGAATCCTTCCTATGCTGCATGATTGATTATTTATCGACGATTAAGGCAGCGCGTGTTACTTGCTGGGAAACAACTTGCTTTTTCAGTCTGAAGGCATAGATCAGGAAAGTGCCTCCGAGCATCATGATCACAGCAATCGTGAACCAGCCTGCCAGCATGGAACCGGTCATTGACTGCGCCATGCCCATAATATTTGGACTGACAAAACCACCGAGTAATCCGATACTGTTAATCAGGGCAATTCCGCCTGCTGCCGCACTACCGCTTAAGTATTTCGATGGAATCGACCAGAAAATGGTATAGGCACTAAACATAAAGGCCGTTGCGGTACAGATCGCAATAAAGGACAGCAGGAAATTCGCACTGATCACCGACAACATCAAGCTGACTCCGGCCAATACCGTAGGCACTACACAATGCCATTTCCGTTCCTGCCATTTGTCCGAGCTGCGGGCAAAAATGATCATGAAAATTGCACCGCATAAATATGGAATCGCCACCAGCCAGCCAATCATCTGCAAATTCTGGATACCGCCCGATTTCAATAAAGATGGCAGCCAGAAACCAATCGCATAGATCCCACAGATAATGGTGAAGTAGGCCAAGGCCATGAAATAGATCCAGGGATCCTTCAACACCGCTTTAAAATTGCTATGACCAGTTGCAGACTGATGCTGTGAAATTTCTTTTACCAATAAGGCTTTGTCCTCTTGAGACAGCCATTTTGCTTGTGAAGGATGATCGGTTAAATAAAAGTATGCTACGCAGCCCAACAGCACGGTTGGCACAGCTTCCAATAAAAATAACCATTGCCAGCCAGAAAGATTATAAATCTGATGAAAAGTACTCATGATTTGCGTGGATAATGGTGCACCTAACATACCAGCGAGTGGCCCGGCCAGCATGACGATCGCCATCACACGTGCCATGCGTGCACCGGAATACCAATAGGTCAGATAGAAAATCATGCCCGGGGCAAAACCGGCTTCGAATACACCTAGTAAAAAGCGCAAGACATAGAACATCTGCGGGGTGGTGACAAATAGCATCGACATGGAGGTCAGGCCCCACAAAATCATGATGCGGGTAATGGTTTTTCTGGCGCCGACTTTTTCAAAATACAGGTTGGTTGGCACTTCAAACAGCACATAACCTAAAAAGAATATGCCGGCTGCCATGCCATAAATTGCATCGTTAAAACCCAATTCCTGCTGCATTTGCAACTTGGCAAATCCGATATTGATCCGGTCCAGATAAGCAAAGAAATAACATAGCAATAAAAATGGCAGCAGGCGCCAGCTCACTTTCTTGTAAATCTGGTCTAACCGTTGTTGACGGGAGGTCATTAAATCCATCTAAAACTCCTTTTTATCTAGATCTTCTTATTGTTCAAAAACAATGTAAGCATGCTCCTGACTTGATAACAATGTAATTTATTAGGCATACTGATGCTTTAAAAGCATCAGAGTTTTTATGGACAGAAACTTGCAATTCCTTGCGCCACTGAACGGAATCAATGAAAAGCGTTTGCGTTATTTCTATACGGTGATGATGTTTGGCTCGATGCGCAAAGCGGCAGATATCCTGAATATTGAACAGTCCGCCATGAGCCGACAAATTCAACTCTTTGAATCAGAATTAAAAATAAACCTGTTCAAACGTAAGGGACGGCATATTATTCCGACTGAAGCCGCCTATCTGGTACTTGAGTATTTTAAGGAAAATAAGAATCGTGAAAATGAATTATTTGACAGTTTATTTCAGCTGCAATCTTCTCAACTTGGCAAAGTGAACATTGTTTCAAGTGAAAGTTATATGCAACACATGATTTATGATGTACTTCGACATGTGCACCATAAATATCCAAATCTTGAAATCCAGTTAGAATTAATGAGTGCCCAGCATGTAGTACGACATATCGTGGACAGCCTAGCGCATATTGGACTTGCGTATAACCCCCCATTTCATACAGACATCAGCACCATTGCCCATAAAACAGAACCTTTTATTCTAGCTGTTCCTGCCTATCTGAAATTTCAGCCTATAAATTTGCCTTAATGCCTGTGGGGCATGGTTTTCGTCAGCTACTCGACAGTGAAATGGTGCGCTTACAAGTGAACCTGAATATTAGCCTGGCCACCAATTCTATTTATGCCTTAAAAAATTATGTGGTGGCTGGACATGGGATTTCCGCCATGCGCTATGCAGATATTGCAGATGCAGTAAAAGAAGGTCAGGCCGTTGCCTTAACTCTTGATTCCGAGCTGTGCAATACGGCTCAGACCCAATTGATGGTTCGTAAAAACACTCATTTGTCAGAGTCGAAGCATTTATTAATCGAGCGTATTCGTTCTAGTTTTGATTTGATCTTTTAAATCGCTTATAAAGTTTAGGTAATAAAAAAGCCACTTAGATAAGTGGCTGATTTATAACAAGAATTTTGGTGGAGGTGGCGGGAGTTGAACCCGCGTCCGCCAGCACTACGCTCGAGAATACTACATGCTTAGATATCGTCTATTGTTTTAACTCTTTGTGACCCGACGAACAGGGTACAAATCGCGATCCTCTTGATTTAGTACAAAGCCCCGAGGCTTGGCTTTATACGGACTTGTGTGCGTGCGCTTCAGTCGGACTCTCTAACCACAAGTATTCGGAGAGGCGGACAAGC
The DNA here is from genome assembly GCF_000369685.1 of Acinetobacter sp. CIP 102136. Classification (GTDB taxonomy): domain Bacteria; phylum Pseudomonadota; class Gammaproteobacteria; order Pseudomonadales; family Moraxellaceae; genus Acinetobacter; species Acinetobacter fasciculus. The sequence continues at coordinate 154,843 of NZ_KB850142.1, read as the reverse complement.
TGCCCTTAGGCAGCTAGAGCGTATGATTCGTCGTTTGCGACTAAAAAATGCAAATTTGATTTACGAGAGAAAATGCGCTCTCGGCATGCATCTATGAGTTTCATCACCAGCGTCGAAGCCAGAAACACCCCCAAAGTACAAGGCAATCATAGCATAAATGTCAAAAATTACGATGTATTTTCTAAACATTTACACAACTTGATGCGCTTAATTACATTATTGCGCTAATATTTTACTTTTCAAGCCGAATAACAGAAAAATTATGAGCTATTTACTGACCCTAGATCAAGGAACCACATCGAGTCGGGCTATTATTTTTAATGAACATGGACAAATTCAGGCAACGGCTCAACGTGAAACCCATATTCAGACGCCACATTCAGGTTGGGTCGAACAGGATGCTCAGGAAATCTGGAGCACGCAGATTGCGGTGGTACAGCAAGCGCTCGCTACCGCAAGAATTCTCGCCAAAGATATTAAAGCCATTGGTCTGACCAATCAGCGCGAAACCACGGTGGTTTGGGATCGAAGAAATGGTAAACCGCTCGCCCCGGCAATCGTCTGGCAGGACCGTCGTACCTCTGACTGGTGTAACCGGCTGATTGATCAAGGCTTGATGTCCAAAATTCAGCAAAAAACCGGTCTACGGATTGATCCTTATTTTAGTGCAGGAAAATTGGTCTGGTTTCTGGAGCATGTAGAAGGCGTACGTGAACTGGCTGAACAGGGTCATGTCGCTTTTGGTACTATCGATAGCTGGCTGATCTGGAACCTGACTCAAGGCGCAGAACATGTGATTGAAGCCAGCAATGCTTCCCGTACCATGCTGATGAATCTACATCAACAAACTTGGGACGAAGAACTGCTGGAGCTGTTTCATATTCCTGCTTCAGTCTTACCAAAAATTATTTCCTCGGATAATTATATCGCTGACACCGCTTCAGGTTTACTCGGTGCCAATATCCCCATTACCGGGATTCTAGGTGATCAGCAATCTGCACTGTTTGGTCAATCCTGTTTTGAAGTGGGGAGCGCAAAAAACACCTATGGCACCGGCTGTTTTATGCTGTTCAATACCGGTCAAGACATCCAGCTCAGTCAGAATAAACTGCTTTCTACCCTTGCCTGGCAAGCGCAGGGTCAAACCACCTATGCACTGGAAGGCAGCGTCTTTATGGCAGGTGCGGTAGTGCAATGGCTACGTGATGGTCTCGGGATTATTCAAAAAAGCGATGATATCGAAAAACTGGCCTGTAAAGTTAAGGATACCGACGGCGTGGTTTTGGTTCCGGCCTTTACCGGACTTGGCGCGCCGCATTGGGACAGTGAAGCGCGTGCCCTGCTCTGTGGCATGTCTCGTGGTACGACTCAAGCGCATATCGCCCGAGCAGCCTTAGAATCAATCGCTTTTCAGGTATCGGATGTCCTCAGTGCAATGCAATCCGATATTGCCCACCCTTTAAAAGAATTACGGGTCGATGGCGGTGCCAGTAGCAATGACATGCTGATGCAGTTTCAGGCAGATATTCTCAATGTGCCGGTGCTACGTCCGAAAATGCTGGAGTCTACCGCTTGGGGAGCAGCAGCCATGGCCGGATTAAAATCCGGAATATTTTCCAGTCTGGAGGAAATTTCGCAGTCTTGGCAACTTGAACATGCCTTTGAACCGAAAATGCAAAATGATGAACGTGAAGCTCATTTAGCCAAATGGCAGAAGGCCTTAAATCGGGCCAAATCAGATCTATAACCTGTATCGATCTGAAGGTCGAAAGCTAAAAAAGCACTGTTCAACAGTGCTTTTTATTTTCTATCTCTTACCCTCAATAAGCATAAGATGCGATCGCTGTAGCAATTGGCTTATCTTCATCATTGACCATGGTCATACGCATGGTGCAGCCCTTACGCCCCAAACGTAAGGTTTCTGCCCGCGCGATAAAATATTTACCGCGCCCAGGTGCCAGATAATCCACCCGCATATCCACTGTCGCCAAACGCGAGACTTTTTTAATGGTATCGGCAATGGTTTCAGGTTCGGCTTTTTTATATAGCTCCCCCATCGCTACAATTCCACCGACACTATCGAGTACCGTGGCCGCAAGACCGCCATGCAAAATTTGAAACGCGACATTCCCAACCATAAAATCCTGCATTTCCACATAGGCTTCAATCTGGCCCTCGACCACCCGCATGGTCATGCCATTATGCTTAAAAAAAGGAGAGCTATTAAAAGCATGTACCAGCTGGTTCAGGACTACATCAATATCCACTTTCGAGCCCAGATGTATATTACCTGTCCAGTTTCTCTCTGTCTTACTCATCACTCTGCCCGAATCCACCACAATAAAAAACCGCTAATTTATGCCCAAAAATTTGAGTTAGGGCTACAATAGAGGCCTAGTTTAATACTGATTACTGAGATTTTTATGACTTATACGTTCAATCGTCCCGCGTTTCCTGCAACTCGCATGCGTCGTATTCGTAAAAATGAACATTTACGTTCGATGGTTCGTGAAACCCATCTCGCGGCAGATCATCTCATTTATCCAGTATTTGTCCTGCCAGGACAAAACCAGACCCAAGATATTCCAAGTATGCCGAATATCCAGCGTCTGTCAGCGGACTTGTTGTTAAAAAAATCAGAACGTCTACTGGAACTCGGTGTCAATAAACTGGCGCTATTTCCGGTCACCCCACAAGAAGATAAAAGCCTGACTGCAGAAGCTGCGTGGCGTGAAGATGGTCTGGTACAAAACACCTTGCGTTTATTGAAAAAAGAACTGCCAGAAATGGTGCTGATTACTGACGGCGCATTAGACCCGTATACCATACATGGTCAGGATGGCATTATTGATGAGAACGGTTATGTCTTAAATGATGAAACGGTCGAGTGCCTGATTAAACAGGGCTTGAGCCATGCCGAAGCCGGTGCAGATGTGTTTGCTCCAAGTGACATGATGGATGGCCGGATCGGTGCGATTCGTCAGGCCTTTGAAAAAAATGGTCATATCTATACCTCCATCATGGCCTATTCAGCCAAATATGCATCAAGTTTCTATGGTCCGTTCCGTGATGCAGTCGGTTCTGCCAGCAATTTAAAAGGCGGCAATAAATACAATTACCAGATGGATGTCGGTAACCGTGCTGAAGCCCTGCATGAAATTGCGCTGGATATTCAGGAAGGTGCAGACATGGTGATTGTTAAACCGGGCATGCCTTATCTGGATATCGTCCGCGAAGTCAAAGACACTTTTGGCGTACCAACCTTTGTCTATCAGGTCAGTGGCGAATACGCGATGCTGGCTGCGGCAATTCAAAATGGCTGGTTATCTGATAGCGTCATTTTAGAATCATTGATGAGCTGTCGTCGTGCCGGTGCAGATGGTATCTGGACCTATTTTGCTGAAGAAGCTGCGCTTAAACTGAAAGACATGAAGTAAAAGGATTTCGGCGCAATGCATATTGCCATTGTCGGCGCTGGCATCACCGGTTTGATGTCGGCGCTGGAACTGCTTGAACAGGGATTTTCTGTTACCCTTTTTGATCAACAGGCCGCCGGACAGGCTGCATCCTGGGCTGGAGGAGGAATCCTTTCCCCGATGTATCCGTGGCGTTATCCCGCTGCTGTAAATGCTCTGGCTCGACATGCCAAACCTATGTATCAGGACTGGAATCAAAAACTGCAACCTTTCACTGGCATCGATTTCCAGATTCATGAAACAGGTATGCTGATTTTTGATGAATCCGATTTTGAAATCGGTTTAAGTTATGCCAAAACACATCAGGATCCGCAGCAACAGGCAGAATTGCTTGATCAGGCTAAACTGCAACAGATCAATCCAAGAATTAATCAGAGCAAATTCAAGCAGGCGATTTATTTCCCTGAACTGGCGAATATCCGTAATCCACGGTTATTACAGTCGATCATTCACTATTTGAAGCAGCATCCTCGTGTCACCTGGCAAGAAGACTGTAAAATCACTCGGCTCAATATTCAGCAAGGCTGTGTAAAAAGTATCTCAGATGAACATAGCCAGGTTTTTCAGGCAGATCAATATGTGTTCACAACCGGAGCATGGTCGCAACACTGGTCACAGCAACTTGGTTTGGAAATTCCGGTACAGCCGGTTCAGGGCCAGATGCTGCTGTTTAAAACGCCAGAAAACTGGCTGCCGACCATGTGCATGCATAAGGTGATGTACCTGATTCCACGTCAGGATGGACATGTTTTATGTGGTTCCAGTATGCGTCAGGTCGGTTTTGACACCTCGCCTTCTAGCGAAATCCGGCAGGATATTTTACAGGCGTGTATCGAGATGGTACCGGAACTGGCAGATTTTCCGCTGGTCAAGCAATGGGCCGGATTAAGACCCAGCTCACCCGATGGTATTCCCTATATTGGCAAAATTCCCAAGCTAGACAATGCCTGGGCCAATTTTGGACATTTCCGGAATGGTTTATGCATGGGGCCGGCATCAGGCAAACTACTCGCTCAACTCATCCTTAAACAAATGCCAATCGTTGATCCAGCTCCTTATGATCCTGTCCGTTTATTAGAGCCCAGTCGTTTAGTGCTTTAGGATATTATCCAGTGCTTCTTTCAGAGTTGGATAATGAAACTGGAATCCAGCCTCCTGCAAGGCTTTGGACTGTACATACTGACCGTTTAAGACCAGTTGTGACTGTTCTCCCAGCATCATTTTCAGACTGCATGCGGGTAGTGGAAGTAAGGGTTTGCGCTTCAGAATCTGGGCCGCAGTTCGTGCAAACTGGGCCTGACTACTTTTTTCTGGCGCGACCACATTAAAGATCTGCTCGGCTGTATCCTCAAGTATCAAGAATTCAATCGCACGCAGCACATCCTCTAGATGCACCCAGGTCACTGGCTGACGTCCATGACCAATCCGCCCGAACAGATTCAGCTTAATCGGTAACAACATCTGCGGAAGAATCCCGCCACCTTTACCAAATACCACCGCAAAGCGAACAATCTTGGTGTTCTGGTTAGTATAGGACAAGGCCAGCTGTTCCCACTTCGCACAGAGTTCAGACATAAAAATATCTTGTGGCGGACTTTGCTCCGTGCAGACCTGTTCCCAACGCTCTGTCGGATCAATACCATAATAACCAACCGCTGATGTTGAAATAATCCGTTTCGGTCTAATCTGATTTTTTTCTAAATAATCAAAAACCTTTTTGGTGGTGTCTAAACGGCTATCCAGCAATTTCTTTTTACGCGCTGCCGTCCAGCGGCCTTGACCAATGCTTTCGCCAGCCAGATTGACCACATAATCAAGCTGATGCTGTTTTAATTCATCCAGCTGATTGATCCAATGGAAGTCCGGATGTGGTTCATGTTTATTTTTCTGACGGGTCAGCCCAATCACCCGATAATCCCGTTCCAGTAAAAAACGCACGAGATGACTGCCAATAAAACCACTCGCTCCCGTCAACAGCACTACAGGTTTATACATTCGTCATTCTTCGCCTTATTATTTTCTTGATTTAAATTATACGCCACTCATCTTTAGCTTTTTAAACCGAGAAGATCTTTGTAGTGGAGAATTTGTATCTTTCATCATTCAATCAATTTATGAAGATCAGTCGTCACACAATGATTCATCTATACTCACTGAGGTGGATGGCCAAACATTTTCTCTGCCATACGCTGGGCCTGCTTGCCATAAAACCAGTAGGTCAGCAGATACAGCGGAATTGCGATCATCAGGAACATGATCAGCACAATACTCATAAATTGTGGCTGCTGTAGATACAACAGAAAGTCCTGCCAGGCATTCGGATTGGAACGGGTGGCGATAACAATACCGAGCAAGAGAAATAATAAATTATAGCCCCAGTAAATCAGGCTAAACCCGAGGGTGAATTTTTTACGCTCTGCTTGGGTCGGGGCACGTTTTTGCTGTTTTAAAAATTTAAAAAGCACCCAAATCATGGCTACCAGATAGGGAACAATCGTCAAGACTGCACCCATGCCCATCGGCAGCAAGGCTGCGAGTACACCGCAAATACAGGTAAAAATAAAACATATAACGAAAAACCAGATAAAATAACGACTTAGCGGCAACATATGCATGACTCAGTGATCTTCAACAAGCTAGTATAAAAAAAATCAGGTTTTTTTTCATTTTATTGTCAACCATCCACTACAGGGTGACGTTATATAGGGTACAAGGTACAAAAATTTGGACTGGCATCCACGAATTTTTGCTGACCTTTAGAGCTAAAGCAATAAGTCCAGTGTACAGGGAAATTTTGAATAGCAGCCAAAATCTTCATGTAACACAAATTTGACCGACGATTTCATCATCACTCGAATCGTCGGTTTTTATTTTTTAAAATCCCTATTTCTAAAATCTGAGGGCTTGCAGAACCTTTAATATCTGATGATCTGGATACAACCGTCCATTAATATCCATACTGATCAAAATAAATTCAGCCTCCAAATCACAAACAATTCACTGAAATATCGATTTCAAGTAGATTTTTACCTGTGCTTTTTCCTATAGTAGCAAGGCAGACATTTCAGGGTTCATTACATGGCAGTTCATTTTCTTCACACTTCCGATTGGCATCTGGGACAATTTTTCCATAACCATCACCGTGAATTTGAACATGCACAGTTTTTGACTTGGCTACTTGAGCAAATTAAAACAAAGCAGCCGCATGCTCTGCTGATTGCCGGCGATATTTTTGATGTGATCAATCCAGCTTCCAGTGCGCAAAGACAACTATACCAGTTTCTGGCCGACGCCCACGACCTGGCGCCACATATGCAGACCCTGATGATTGCAGGCAATCATGATTCCGGTTATCGGATTGAACAGGTTGAACCCTTGCTGGCCAAATTCAATGCCAAAGCTGTGGGAATCGTAGGCCGCACTGCAGAAAATACCCTGAACCTGGATCGTCTACTTATTCCTATTTATGATCGGGATAAAAATATCATCGCCTGGTGTCTGACCCTACCCTATTTACGCAGTGCCGAAATTACCGGACTGAATGAACATACCAGCAATAACCAGAACGCGATCAGTTATCTGCATCAACAACTGATTGCCGAAGCCAGAGCCCGCAAACAGCCACATCAGGCACTAATTTTAATGTCACATGCGCACATGCAAGGTGGTGAGACCTCCGACTCTGAACGTCCGATTATTGTCGGCAATGAAGAGGCCCTGTCGACGGCGCTGTTTGATGATGTGATTGATTATGTCGCGCTCGGGCATTTGCATAAACCACAAAAAGTCGGTCAGCCACATATTCGCTATAGTGGCTCTCCGATTCCGCTGTCATTTAGTGAGATTAATTATAAGCATCAAATAGTGGAAGTCAGGATTGATCCCGAACAAAACCCGGAAAACCGCTTTCAGTACGATGCCTTAAGCATTCCGCGTACTGTCGAGCTGTTCCGCATTCGTGAAAAGCTGGAAAATTTAATCACTACAATTCAGGCCTTGCCTGCCGGAGAAATCGAGCAGCTTTCTGCACGGCATTTTCTGGAGGTGGAATACACGACCGATGCGCCGCCTCCGGTAGATCTGCGTCAGCAAATAGAACAGGCCCTACCTGCTAACCGTTACCGACTGCTGCGCATCAGCCGGATTTACCAGCAACAGGTCGACCTTAGTTCAAGCCAGTCTAAAATTGATCTGGCACCCCCTACTCCGGAATCGCTATTTTTCAATATCTGGAAAAAAATGGGCTATGAGCAGGATCACTCGGTACAACGGGATTTTCAGGAGTTACTGAATGAAGCCCAACACGAACTTGCACAAAAACAACAAGCCTAGGATCGGCCATGAAAATTTTACGTCTAAGTCTTCATAATCTGGCCTCCCTCACCGGCACCCATCATATTGATTTTGAATCGAGTCCTTTGGCTCATGCCGGCCTGATTGCCATCACCGGCAAAACTGGTGCCGGAAAATCTACCCTGCTCGATGCCATGTGCCTGGCGCTTTACAATGAAATTCCACGTTTAAAAGGTGCGACAGGCAGCTTGAAAGATGCTGGCGGTCAGGATGTTTCCATCAAGGATTCCAAGAATATTCTGCGCCGTGGCTGCGTGCATGGTTTTGCCGAACTGGAATTTATTGCACTCGACAGCAAACGCTATATGGCACGCTGGGAAATTAAACGGGCACGCCAGAAAGTCGATGGCAATCTAAAAGTAGACCGCTACGTCAAATGTCTGGATGACGACACGACACTGACGCAAAAAATATCGGAAGTCACCCCGCTCATTGAAAAACTGGTGGGCTTAAGTTTTGAGCAGTTTACCCGCGCAGTGTTGCTCGCACAGTCGGAAGTCGGCGCATTTTTAAAAGCCAAAGATAATGAGCGTGCAGATTTACTGGAATATCTCACCAATTCGCAGATTTTCAGTCTAGTTAGTCAGAAAGCTGCAGAGAAATTCAGCGAAGTCAAAAACAAGCGCAACGATCTGGAAAAGCTGATCGGGCATATTGAAATTCTGTCTGAAGAAGACATCAGCGCTTTACAACAGCAGCAGAACTCTTTGTCTTTGCAACTTCAGAATTTGCAGCAATCAGAAAAACTGCTAGAAAATGAGAAACAATGGCATCTGGACCGACATAAACTCTATGCAGAAGTCCATGCCAAAAAAGAAGTCTACGAAGTACAGCAAGATGCAGTAAATAAATCTGCAGGACAGCAACAGCTACTGGAGCAGCTGGATGAATTCCAGTCGATTCGGGATCAGTTTGTGAGTCGTACCCGTCTAGCCCCTCAAAAAGAGCAGATTCAGCACCAGCACACCCAATTTACGCTGGAATTTGAAACGCTCAAACAGAGCTTTGTAGCAGAAGAAGCCAAACTTACAGCCTTACAACAACAGCAGCACCAGTTTCAGCAACACTTGGCAAACCTGAAACCGCATCTGGAGGCAGGTTTAAGGCTGGATCATGCAATTGATACGGTATCAGAGCGGTACAAAAAACTGCATGCAGAGCAAAGCCAGTTTCAAACCCTTCGTCTACAGCCTTTAGAAGAACAACTGCGACAGCAACAACAGACTTTGAATCAGCTACAAGCTCGGCAAGAAAAGGTTGCACAACAATTGGCTGAATCTGGCTTTTTAAATGTATTCGATCTGGAACCGCAAAGTACCTTGCAACGCATACAAGACTTTATGCGTCAGTATCAGCAACTGCAGCAACAGAATCCGGACAGCCTGAAGCAGCCTTTGCCTGAACTGAAAAAAACCGTTACAGCACTTTCAGAAAATCTGAACCAGTGGATACAACAGCATCATAGTCTGGAACAGCTGGAAGAGCAGCTCAAAACCATTCAGGAAATGCGTCAGCAACGCCAAGCGAAACAGCGTCAGCTCGACCTGCTGCAACAGCAGGTGCAACAGATCGTTCAACAATCACAAGAATTTGAACAACTGCAATCTGCTGTAAATAGCCAACAGCAGCAACTAAAAATGCAGCAAGAGGCCGAACAGGCACTGCATCAGCAGATTCAGGCTGAACAACAGGCATATGAACACCTGGAACAAATACTTGCCCAGCAACGTTTATTGCATGCGCAAAGTGTGCAGGATCTTCGTGCCCAGTTAAAACCGGATGAGCCATGCATGGTCTGTGGGAGTATGGCCCATCCTTTTGTCGATACCGCCCATGAACGTCTGGAACAGAGCCTGAGCCAGTTACAGGAGCAACAGTTACGGCAGGCAAAACAGCAGCTTGATCAGCAACTGCAATCTCAGCAGCAGCAACGCATTGAAATATCCAAAGCACAAACAGTAATTGAGCAACAGCAACAGCGTTGCCAGGTCCTACAAAACCAGATTCAACAATCCTCTGCTGACTGTAAATCTCAACTACTTAAACTGGAAGTGGTTACCGAGCAGCACAATGATCTTCCTATATTTACCCAGTTGCTGGCGAATCACACTCAAAGCCTGGTCCAGCAGCTAGAACTGTCACAACAGCAGGAACAACAGCTCCAGCAACAATTACAACAATGGCGTCAACAACAACAGCAATTGCACCAATTACAACTGGCTCTACAGCAACGTCAGCAACTTGACCAACTAATACACCCAGTTTTAAGCGTACTGCCCGAGCAGTACCAGTCGCAGCCACCTATGCTCTGCTTACCTCAGTTGCAGCAACAGTTAGAGCAGCGCATGCAGCACTTGGCAGTACAAAAGCAGCTGGAATCTGACCTGCATCAACAGCAACAGATATTGGAAAAGAGCCAGTATCAACTACAATTGGAACAGCAAAATTTTGCTCAATTGAGCCAGTCTGTAGAGCAGTTGATTCAGCAAGGCAAAGACCTGCGTCAACAGCTGGCTGAACTGACCAAAGAGCATACAGGACAAGTCTACCGTGTCGCTGCAGAATGGCGTGATGCGCTGGATCAGCAAGCCAAAACCTTAGAGCAGACTTTAGAACAACAGCGTCAATGCACGGCTCAGGCTGAAAAACAGTGGCATCAAACCCACTTAAAACTGCAAGAATTTATCAGTCAACTTCAGCAGATCGATCGGCAATTGGCTCAATATCAGCAAGATATTCAGGCATGGCAAGCAGCACATCCGCAAGTGACGGTAGCTCAAATTGAACAATGGCTCAGTATTGATCTGAGCAGCCATCAACGGATTCGTCAGGATCTGGCCAACCAGAAACAGGCACTCGAAAATGCCAGAACAGCCTGGCAATTACTGCAAGAACAATATCAGGCCCATTTAAAACTACAGCCAGAACATGAATTTGAGGAAATTGAACAAAAGCTTGGCATGCTGCATCAGGAAAAAATAATGCAGCAGGAAGTACTCAATGAAACTGATGCCAAACTGCGTATGAATGCCAATAATCAAAACACCTATGCCAAATATCAGCAGCAAATTGAGCAGATCAAAGCTGAAGAATACCGTTGGGGTCGTATTTACGATCTGATCGGACATAAGGAAGGTACCAAATTCCAGAAAATTGCCCAGGAACATCATCTGGATATTCTGGTGGAATATGCAAATCAGCAGTTGCAACCGTTGGCACCCCGCTATCAGTTACACCGTATTCCGGATAGCCTGAGTCTGGCGATTATTGATCTGGACATGAATAGTGAAGTCCGCCCTGTGCTGTCCCTATCGGGGGGTGAAACCTTCCTGGTTTCATTGGCTTTGGCTTTGGCGATTGCCAATATGGCCTCCGGCTCCATGAAACTGGAATCACTGTTTATTGATGAAGGTTTTGGTACGCTAGATCCTGCTTCGTTACATATGGTGATGAATGCACTGGATCATTTACAAAGTCAGGGTCGTAAAGTTGTATTAATCTCGCATGTGCAGGAAATGCATGAACGTATTCCGGTACAGATTCAGGTCAAACCGGTTGGTGCAGGTGCAAGTACCATTCAGATTATAGGCTAAGGATCATGAACACTGCCCCGAATACGCTCTCGCACTATTTCAGCCTACAGCTTGAGAGCCTACGGGGTATCAGTGCCATTGTGGTGTTATTCAGTCACTGCTTTCAGGCATTTATTGGGCCTTTCGATACCAGCATTTATTCATGGATACGCCTGCTTGGGCAGGCTGCAGTCATGATTTTCTTTGCCTTAAGTGGTTATCTGATCGGCTATTCAATCCAGTACAACATTCATCAGCATGGTCAGTTCAATCTGCACCATTATGCCCGACAGCGTGGCCGCAGAATTTTACCGCCCTTTCTGTTTGCCATGGGGTTGACCCTGGTTTTATATCTGCTTGCTCCACTATTATTTACCAACCACACGCATGCTTTTCAACACAGTTTTGGCATGATGATCCGGACTGACTATAGTATAGACATGATGGAGTTTGTTGGCTCGCTGCTATTTTTGAATGGCTTTGTGACGCCAACGGTTTCAGCCAATGCTGCGCTCTGGAGTCTGAGCTATGAAGTGTGGTTTTATGTGCTGGCCGGATTCTTACCTTTTTTAAAAAATTCGGAAATCGCCAAAATCGGGTTTTTTATGGTTCTGGCTATACTATCAGTACTGAACATCCAGTTTTTTATTTATTTTCTGGTCTGGCTCACTGCCTTTGCTTGTTCATTTCGATATATCCAGCTACGTTTTTTAAACCGCTTACAATCAGTCAAATTAGCCCTATTCGGCTTGGCATTTCTAATCGCCTGTTTTGATGCTTACCAGTTTCAGGTGATTGATGAGGCCCAGCAATACCGCGCTGCGAATTTTGCCCCTTTTAATTTCTGTGTGGGTCTGGCCTTTAGCTGCTGGCTGGTACAGCTCCAGCATCGACGCAGTCATTATCATCCGGTCTGGGTTCAATCCGCAGACTTTTCCTATACCTTGTATGTCACCCATTTCCCATTACTTTTATTTATTTTGGGCTGTATTCCGGCAACTTTGGCCTATGGTCTGGGCGGAGCAATTTTAGCTTTGCTTGCCAGCATGTGCAGCTTAATAGTTTTTGCCTGGTTAATGGCCAAATGGCTCGAACCAGCCAGAAAAAAAGCGTTATCCAATACCCTGCGATAACGCTTTGCTGCAAAAAACTGACATTAGTAGTTTATACATCTTTTTTAGGCCGTGCACCAAATAGGGCTGTGCCAACACGAACCATGGTAGAACCCGCAGCAATCGCTTCGGTCATATCCCCAGACATGCCCATACTTAAAGTATCCCAATCTTCAGGGTGTGCATGCTGAACTTTGACTGCATCAAATAAAACTTTGGCATCAGCAAAGGCTTGAGGATTATTCGGTGCAGGAATCACCATCAGGCCACGTAAACGTACATTCGGCAGTTGGCTGATTTGTGCCACTAGTTCTGCGACTTCTTCCGGCTGGCAGCCATCTTTGGTATCCTGGCCATCAATATTCACCTGAATACAGATATTCAGTGCGGACTGATTATCTCCACGCTGATTTGATAAACGCTCGGCAATAATCAGGCGATCGACTCCATGTACCCAGGCAAAATTTTCCGCCAGAGCCTTGGTTTTGTTGCGCTGCACATGACCAATAAAATGCCATTCAATCTCCAGCTCTTTCAGTGCCGTGATTTTTTCCAGTGCTTCCTGCAAATAGTTTTCACCAAAAGCACGTTGCCCTGCCTGATACATCTCTGCCAGCACGCTACTCGGCTGGGTCTTGGAAACGGCAAGCAGTTGCACCGCATCTGCTTCGCGGCCGGCCTCAACACAGGCAGTTTCAATTTGCACTAAAACCTGATTTCGTGACTGTTGCAACATATTCATTGATGGGGTTCTCATTTCATTCATCTTTTTTTCCCTTGCCCATGAACTAAGTGTTGGTTAAGCTGTGGGAAAGCCTTATTATTCTATCAAAATAATTAACATTTTAATGAACTCGGGGACCTTATGGATATCACAGAATTGTTGGCATTTTCTGCTAAAAATGGTGCGTCGGATTTACACTTGTCTGCGGGCTTACCGCCAATGATTCGTGTCGATGGGGAGGTTCGTCGCATCAACCTTCCAGCATTAGAACATAAAGAAGTGCATAAACTCGTTTATGACATCATGAACGATAAACAGCGCCGTGATTTTGAAGAAAATCTGGAAACTGACTTTTCTTTTGAAGTGCCTGGCGTGGCGCGTTTCCGTGTCAACGCATTTAACCAGAACCGCGGTGCCGGTGCGGTATTCCGTACCATTCCATCTAAAGTCCTGACCCTTGAAGATCTGGGCATGGGACAGATTTTTAAAGACATCTGTGAATATCCACGTGGTCTGGTACTGGTGACAGGTCCTACCGGTTCGGGTAAATCAACCACCTTGGCGGCGATGCTGGACTATATTAATGACAACCGCTATGACCATATTTTAACAGTCGAAGACCCAATCGAATTTGTGCATCAGTCGAAAAAATGCCTGATCAACCAGCGTGAAGTGCATCGTGATACGCATGGCTTTAATGAAGCGCTACGTTCAGCACTGCGTGAAGATCCGGACATTATTCTGGTCGGTGAGATGCGTGACCTTGAAACCATTCGTCTGGCGTTAACTGCAGCAGAAACCGGTCACTTAGTATTTGGCACCCTGCATACCACCTCAGCGGCCAAAACCATTGACCGTGTGATCGACGTATTCCCTGCTGAAGAAAAAGACATGGTACGCGCCATGTTGTCTGAATCCCTACAAGCCGTAGTTTCACAGGCTCTACTGAAGAAAAATGGCGGTGGGCGTGTGGCGGCGCATGAAATCATGATCGGTATTCCTGCGATCCGTAACCTGATCCGTGAAAACAAAGTCGCACAAATGTACTCAGCAATTCAGACAGGCGCCAACTATGGCATGACCACACTGGACCAGACCCTGAAAACACTGGTGTCCAAAGGTTTGATCAGCCCGCAAGTTGCACGTACTGCAGCCAAACAGCCAGAAGCATTTTTATAAAAAAATTGAATTGTATTGGGGTTTATATACATGGATTTTAACGGCTTACTCGATTATATGGTGGAGAAAAAAGCATCGGATCTGTTCATTACTGCCGATGTCGAACCGTCCATCAAGATTAATGGGCAGATTTTACCGATTGGTTCGGTAAAATTACCCGGTGCGGCAGTAGGACAACTGCTCCATTCCATCATGACCGAAAAGCAGCGTAAAGAATTTGCTGACAGTCGTGAATGTAACTTTGCCATCAGCACGCCGGATAAAAGTGCCCGCTTCCGTGTCAGTGCCTTTCAGCAACGAGATCAACCGGGGATGGTGCTGCGTCGGATTGAAACTGTTATTCCCACGATGGATGAACTCAAGTTACCGCCGATTCTAAAAGAACTGGCGATGACCAAACGTGGCATCATTATTTTTGTCGGGGCAACGGGTACCGGTAAATCAACCTCGCTGGCGTCTTTGGTCGGTTATCGTAATGAAAATTCCAAAGGTCATATCATTACCATTGAAGATCCGATCGAATTTATTCACCAGCATAAGGGCTGTATTATCACCCAGCGTGAAGTCGGCATCGATACGGATTCATTTGAAATTGCCCTGAAAAATACCCTGCGTCAGGCACCAGACGTGATTCTGATCGGTGAGATCCGTTCACGTGAAACCATGGATTATGCGATTGCCTTTGCCGAAACCGGTCATCTGGTCTTTGCTACCCTGCACGCCAACAACGCCAACCAAGCGATTGACCGGATTATCCATTTCTTCGAAGCAGACCGACATAATCAGCTGTTCATGGACTTGTCCCTGAACATGAAAGCCATTGTGGCACAGCAACTGATTCCAACCATCGATGGTAATGGTCGCCGTGCAGCGATTGAGATTCTGATTAACTCACCACTGATTGCCGACTTGATTCGTAAAGGTGATGTGCATGAGATCAAGGATCTGATGAAGCGTTCCCGTGAACTGGGCATGCAGACCTTCGATCAGGCGCTGTATGATCTGTATAAAGCCAAACAGATCAGCTATAAAGATGCACTGAAACATGCAGATTCACCAAACGACCTGCGTCTGCAAATCAAGCTGTCAGAAGAAGGTGGTAGTCACTTATTACGTGCGCATTCCAACATTACCTTTGATGGTCAGTCCTGATCATCTTGAAGGCATAAAAAAAACAGGCTTCAAGAAGCCTGTTTTTTTGTTTCAACCGGAGTGCAAATTATTTTTTACGAAACACTTCCTGACAGGCCGGCGCATCGCAGTAGCCATACAGATTCAGAGAGTGACCGGTTAATTCAAAACCAAATTTTTCAGCAACATCATGCTGCTCTTTTTCAATCGTATCATTGATGAATTCAACGACTTTGCTGCAATTCAAACAGACCAGGTGATCGTGGTGATCTTCCTGCATGATCTCGAAAACGGAATGATTATTTTCAAAATTATGACGTTCGATGATGCCCGCTGCTTCAAATTGCGTTAACACACGATACACAGTTGCTAAACCTACATCTTCGCCCTGATCGAGTAAAGTCTTGTAAATATCTTCCGCACTTAAATGATGTTGTTTTGAATTTTCTAGTAATTCTAATATTTTAATTCGTGGAAGGGTAACTTTCAGTCCAGCTTTTCGTAAATCTTGGTTTGAAATAGTCATGTAAAAAGGTCTCTCAACAAAATCAAAGTTGGAATATGCAACAAAGTTTAGATGCAGTATGATCTATCCTTGGATCAAATGCATCATAATTAATTTGGGATAGTTTAGCAAAATGCAAAAAATCATGTTGACGTTATTCGTCACTTCATTGCTCGTCGGCTGTTCGACATTAGGTGTTTATAAAGTAGATATTCCACAAGGAACCCCTTTAACCCAAGCACAAGCCGCTAAAATTCAGGTGGGAATGAGCCATCAACAGGTGCGTTTCTTACTGGGCAGTCCAACAGTAAGCGATCCACTGAATCCTTTACGTTGGGACTACATCTATAACTATACCCCAGGAACCTACGCTAAAAAAGCCAAGATCCCGGCAGCCCAAGGCCAGCATTTGAAAATCTACTTTAACCAGTCTGGTATCGTGGAACGCGTTGAAGGTCTGGAGACAATTCCAGAATCTCAACCTGGCTTACCAGGATCAAAAGAAGCAATTTTAAATGCTCCTCCACTATAGTCGGTTTCTCATGAAAAAGCCCCTGAATCATCAGGGGCTTTTTTGATTAAGCTGATTGATTGAGCAGATCATTGAGGCTACTGCTCATTCAAGCCGCTTTCTATTCGGAAGATGGTTTCAGCTTTCTTAAAAGATTGCCTCTGGCATAACGACCCACAGGATTTTTCTCGGCGCGTTTACGTCGGATGTCTTTAGGATTGATGGTCAGTGGCCGATAAATTTCCACCCGATCACCTGCTGCCAGTTGCTGCTGATGATCTTGCAAGCGCACGCCAAAAATGCCCAGAGATAACGGTTCAGGCAATTCGACCTGCTCACGGATTCCACTTTGCTCAATCGCATCCAATGCTGTCATGCCGGACTGAAATGGCACGGCTAGATGAAATTGTTTTTCTGGCGTCGCATACGCCACCCAGATCATCGCCTCACTCATCAGATGAATTGTCCTAAGACAGCAATGATTGCCAGAATAATCCCGACCGGTAACACTACACGTACTGCAATACGCCAAATGTTATAAAACGCTTCAGAGCTGAAATTCATTGATTTACGCAAATGACTGATCTTCATGATCCAGCCGGCAAATAATGCATAGATCAAACAAATCAATAAGCCCCAGACGAGCAAGACCACATTGAAAATTGGGCTTAGATTTGGAATAGCCCAGATCAGCGTAACCGCCGCCACAATCGCCCATTGAATCGCAGGATGAAGCTGACGTTGCTGTAACTGTTCACGTGCCATTTGCAAAATTAATGCGGCAGCTGCCACCATCGCTGCGACCAAGGTGAATGCAGGGATTTGCGCTTGCACAGCAAAGAAAGCAAATGCAATGACAGCAACGAGCTGCGCAATCCAGATCGGCAATACCGTCTTGCTGGCGACATCCTGTTGTTGTACAGCGCTCAGGCTAGACTGCCAGTACAAGCCCATGCCCAGACCACTTGCCACCAGCGCTAATACGGTGGCATTGCCCCATTCCGAGAATTCGACTGGCGTGACTTGCCATGCAGGTAGTGCAGTTCCCATTACATTGGCCAGAACCAGAGATGCGAGCACCCCAATCGTTGTAACAGCCAATAAAATTTGACGCGGTAGCAGTGACAGGGCCAACGCTACTATTGTCAATCCGATCAACAAAAGGTTCGGTGCAAGATCAAGTGCAGCAACCGCCAGAACATTACTGGCATTGTTCAGCATTGCACCTGCCAGAAACGGAATAAAAATCACACTTAACCAGCCGACAATACGCCATTTCTGTGACGCATCCGCTTCACGGGTCAGCGTTGACAGCGCCTGTAATGGCGTTGTTCTAGAGCGCTTGGCCAAAGCAATTTCCAAGTAGCAGACTGGAAGTGCCAGAATCAGCATGGTGGCTAACCAGAGCATCCAGAAATCCAGCTGACGATCAATCTGGATACCGGTTATCGGTGCGAGCGTCGCGATGATAATAAACGATAAACAGAAAGCCATCAGCGGCGATAACCATTTTGACATAGCATTGTCCTGCATGATGCATTCCTATAAAAATCTAGCGCTATTTTGCCTTGTGAAGCGGTGAAAATCAAAAACAAAAAGCAAACCACCTTAACGGTGATTTGCTGCGCCAAAATTATAATTAAATTGTAATTCTTGTTATCTCTTTAGATATTTTATTATGAGAAAAACCGAGCGAACCAGTTTTTACCGGTTTTCTTTTCTTTTTCCTTGATGATACCCATCATATTTTCTTTCACGGCACCGACATAATCGGCGTCATCGTGCTGGATATGGTTAATCAGCCATTTCGATAATACTTCGTGCAGTTCATGTTCAATCGACTGCCCCAGTTCAAAACGGTCACGATATGATTCAATTTTCTTAATAAACAGGTCATGCACACGTTTATGCGGTACCCGATATTTATAGCCGGCTTCTTCCTGAAGAGATTCCTCAAAGGTAAAATGCGACTGGGTATAATCAATAATATTGTCAAGAATCTGTTTAATACGGGCACGTTCGGTATTGGCATCGATTCCATCAATTTCGTTGATATAATCGAGAATTCGTTTGTGCTGATCGTCAATCACATCGATACCAGTATTATAGTCTGGGACCCATTTCATTTTCATTACGACCACCTATAAATATTAAGGACTTATAACGTGAAAATGAGCATATAGCGTATTGATTGAAATAAAAATGAAGCAAATTAGTCGGCTTTCCGCCTAAATCCAGCTTTTTCACTTTAAGTTTCTGTTATATATAATTAAAAATAATTTATCCTGAGTAAAAGGCTAAGATATTAATTAACCAAAAACTGTAATAAACCTTTATTTATTCTTAGATTTTTTCCTATTTGAAAATATAAAAAAACGGAGTTTAAACTCCGTCTTTTATTGCGTTTTAATATTGATCAGCGCGCGTGATGCGTTTTAAGGAAGGATCAAGACGCTCACGTTCCAGACGATCCACATGCGTCAACTGAGAACGCACTTTTTCCCCATGCTGAAACAGGATCATTTCACCCGGCTGGAAAGCAGTCCATTCTTCATTCTGGGTCAATGGTTCGGTAGTAATCACTGCCACGCGATCTTCAGGGGTCGTAACCTGACTAAAGTCCACTTCGACGTCAATATCAATCAGCTGAGCCGGTCTAAACGGGTATTCACGTACTAGCCAGTGGAGTTTGGTAATCGCATAGCTAAACAGCGCCTGACCATTCGAAAGGCAGAAATTAAAGGTGCCATGCTCGGCAATTGCAGGTGAAATTTCAGCTAGAAGATCGAAAACCTGATCCAGTTTCGGCTCATGATAGCCAAAGCGTTTCACCAGTTGATCGAGCAGATAGCAGAAGGCACGCTCACTGTCGGTATTGCCGACTGGGGTAAAGCGCCCTGACAGTTCAGGAAAATAATCATGTAAATCGCCATTATGGGCAAAAATCCACTGCCGCCCCCAAAGTTCACGGCTAAAAGGATGCGAGTTTTCCAGATTAATTTTGCCTTGAGTGGCTTTACGGATATGGGCAATCACATTACGTGATTTGATCGGATAATTACGCACCAGCTCGGCAATCGGCGACTCAACCGCAGACTGGTTATCAACAAACAGACGGCAGGCTTTATCTTCAAAAAAAGCAATTCCGAAACCATCCGCATGATCAGAGGTAATGCCCGCCCGCTGGGAAAATCCGCGGAAGGAAAAAGTAATATCCGTCGGGGTGGCACAATTCATTCCGAGCAGTTGGCACATGGTCTGGTTTCAGCTCTCTATTTACTTAGAAGCTTATTGTGCATGACTGTCCCTGTCATTTCAAATATCTGACTATGATAACCTCAAATAAAAAAGAGCCTCTATTGAGACTCTTTTTGGCAAAAAATGGATTATGAGCGATGCGGATTGGCACGGTTGGTAATGAGAGTACCAACACCATGATCGGTGAAAATTTCCAGTAAGCTGGCATGTGGTACACGACCATCCACGATATGTGCACTCACGACACCGCCTTTTACCGCATCCAGCGCACAACCTACTTTTGGAATCATGCCGCCATAGATTACGCCAGTTTCGATCAGACGATCGACTTCCTGAGTAGTCAGACCAGTCAGCAGGTTTTTATTTTCATCCAGCACACCCGTGATATTGGTCAGCAGAATCAGTTTTTCTGCACCTAGGGCTTCAGCGACTTTACCAGCGACCAGATCCGCATTGATATTATAGGTATTGCCTTCTTCATCGACACCTAACGGGGCAATGACTGGAATAAAGTCACTATTGGTGAACATTTCCAGAACATCGGTTTTTACGCCAACGACTTCACCGACCAGACCCAGATCAATTTGCTCAACTGAACCATCTTCAGCCACTTTTTCCATCAGCAGTTTTTGTGCACGAATCAGGTTGCCGTCTTTACCGGTAAGACCAATGGCACGACCACCATGCTGGTTGATCAGGTTCACGATAGATTTATTGACGCTACCACCAAGTACCATCTCGACCACTTCCATGGTCGCAGGATCAGTCACGCGCATGCCGTCAATACGGTCTGATTCGCGGCCCAGCTGTTTCAGCATGGAATCGACTTGCGGGCCACCGCCATGCACCACGATCGGATTAATACCGACGGTTTTTAATAATACGATATCACGTGCAAATGAACTTTCCAGCTCAGGATCGGTCATCGCATTACCGCCGTATTTTACCACCAGGGTTTTACCCGCAAAGCGTTGAATATACGGCAAAGCTTCTGTCAAAATCTGTGCTTTGTCGATGCCTGTTTGTTGATTTGGCATTCGCCTCTCCTTATTGAGCATCTAAAATGTCTTGAGCGATCTCTGGATAACGGTCACGCAACATGGCTACAAACAGATGACGAATTTCATTTAGACCTTGGGCATTATTGGCATCAAAGCGCACTGTGAAATACTCACCTGTATTGGATGCTCGAATGATGCCAAAACCATCCTCAAAATCAAGACGTATCCCATCAATTTTACTGATTTGCGCATTAATTCTTGCGGATTGTTGTTCAACGAAGTTTAAAAGCTCAACAGGACGTACTTGACGCGTTGAAATATAAAGATCTTCAGTACCATGTCGTTTTGGATAAGCCGCCAAGGCCTGCGCGAGAGTTTGCCCCGTTTGGTCGAGATATTCCATGACTCTGAGCGCTGCATAGAGGCCATCATCATAGCCCCAGCCGCGACCATCATTAAAGACATAATGTCCGGCATATTCCCCACCAAAAATCGCCTGATGCTGAGAGTGGTTCAGATAAGTTCTGAGAAATGAACTGCCGGTACGAATCATCACCGGTTCCCCGCCCAGACGTTGCACTGTATCGCGAACCAGAGTTGAACATTTCACATCATAAACAAATTGGCGTGGTGCTGAATCGCTTAGGCAAATTTCGGCAAACAGACATAATAACTGATCGGCTGTGATAATCTGACCCTGTTCATCAACCAGAACTAAGCGATCGCCATCACCGTCCAAGGCAATACCGAGATCAGCCTGCTGTTGCATGACGGTTTGACGTAAAGTCTCAAGATGTTTGTCTTGCGAAGGATCCGGCGCATGATCCGGAAAATGTCCATTCGCCTCACAACGTAAAGCAATCACTTCACAGCCCATTTTTCTGAGTACCAAGTCAGCACAACGTCCGGCTGAGCCATGCAGACCATCCAGAATCACTTTAAATGAGCGCTTTAATTGAATATCTTCTAATATTCCCTGCTGATACTGCAGGCAAAACTCTGGAATAATCTGATGCGGCAGTTCAGCTAAAGTAATTAGCTGGCTATCGCAATGTGACTTTGCCAGTTGGGCCACCTGTTGAATCATCTCAGGACAAGGTGGTTCACCATCAATAATCCATTTAATCCCATTATCTTCTTTAGGATTATGACTGGCAGTGACCATAATGCCATTACCATCAAACTGACGTGCGGTGAAATATAGCATTGGGCTGGAACAGCAGCCTATAATAGTGGCTTCCAGCGAATAGTCTTTAAAAATACGGGCAATGGTGTCGGCAAAAGCCGGGCTACTGATGCGTGCATCATAACCAATGGCGACACGTGTCTGTCCCGCAGCCTGATACTGCTGGGCTAAACCGTGGGCAATTGCATCAATGATCCCGGCACCTAATAGACTGACTTTACCGCGTATGTCATAGGCACGAAAGATATGCATGGGGAATGGATGATTCATAGATCCCATAAAACTGTCTTTTCACTATTCGTTAAAATAAGGAGATTTAAAATGATGATTTCAGCATAATGACTTTAAACATTTGTTTTTGTTTTAAGACCCGCTATTTTTAAACGATTTCAATGTAACAATCAATTATAAAAATATAATCTACAACTTTAGAATTATAGGGTTCTTGTAATTAAACAATGATTATTTAATTATATTTATTTTGAATTTCATCTGATTAGATATTTGATCACTACATCAATTTTAGATTTAAATAGCTCTACTGAACTAGGGTGTGTCCTCATTTGGCCTTGCACCAAATAAATATACAGGCTATACGAATCATAGATTTATAATTGCGTGCCAGTTTATCAAATCGAGTTGCAATAGCACGGAAATGTTTTAATCTCGCAAAAGCATTTTCAACTAAATGTCTTAATTTATATAGATATTTATCAAATTCCTTATTCGATCTCTTACTGTTTGATCTCAATGGAATAATGGGAATCATATTCTTGTTCTTGGCATATATTCTAATGTGCTCAGCATCATACCCCTTATCAGCAATGAGATAAGTTGCCTCGTCTACCGTATCAATCAGTTGTTTTGCAACTTGACTGTCGTGGACGTCACCCCCAGTGATTTTAAAATCAATCGGTAATCCATTCGCGTCGGTTGCAAGATGTATTTTTGTTGTTCGTCCACCACGTGATTGTCCAATTGCTCTTTCGAAACCATGCCGAGCTCCACTTGCATGTTGATGCACGCGTATGTAACTTCCGTCAATGAATACCCATTCTTGATCCAAGACGCCTCGTAATCTAAAAAAAATTTATCCCACAATCCCTTGCTTGCCCAACGATTAAAGCGATTGTAAGCAGTTTGCCAAGGACAAAATTCTTGGGGAATATCACGCCATGTGGCGCCTGTACGCAGTTTCCATAAGATCGCTTCCATGATATTTCTACTATTCTTTGAACAGTAACAACCGTGTAATCGCATAGTATCTTGAATTTGCTGCCAGATATCATCGGTGAGAAGAGTACGTGCCATTGAAAAAATATAGAAATCAAAAGAGCTTAAAGGAGGATTTTAAGTATTTAAAACCAATTTTTCAAATGAGGACACGCCCTAGAAAATATGGTTTTATTTTTAAATATATTTCAATCAGCTCATTTTTAATATCTGATTCACTTAAATAAAAAAATGGCTTACATCCAGTTAATGAATGTAAACCATGATTAAAACTTAGTTTTTACCCGTATGACCAAAACCGCCAGCACCGCGTTCAGTCGCTGCGAATTCATTGACCAGATCAAATTCAGCCTGCACCACAGGAACCAAAACATACTGCGCCAAACGTTCACCTGGCTCTAAGCTAAAAGCCGTCTGGCTACGGTTCCAAACGGATACCATCAATTCACCCTGATAATCAGAATCGATTAAACCTACTAGGTTACCCAACACGATGCCGTGTTTATGCCCCAAACCCGAACGTGGCAAAATCAGACCAGCAAATGCAGGATCTTCAATATAGATTGCTAAACCAGTTTTTACCAAAACAGTCTGGCCTGGTTCAATGATCGTAGTTTCTGTAACACACGCACGCAAATCCAGCCCCGCTGAACCTGTCGTAGCATAAGTCGGTAATGGCCATTCCTGACCAAGACGCGAGTCAAGGACTTTCACCTGAACTTTCATGTATTCATTCCTGTTGTTTCATTTAAAATAAGAGCAAGCCTTGCGCCTTATCGTTTGATAAGATTACGCAAATTATCCAGATAATGTTGGGCTTGTAATTTCGGATCGATGTTGCCTGCCAGCTTTTTCTTACGACCTAACCATTCCAGCTCATCTTCTGGTAATTCATCCAGAAAACGGCTTGGGGTCATCTGCTTCATCTGCCCACCGGCCTTGCGCTGTTCTGCCAGAGTAATGGTCAGTCCCTGACGTGCACGGGTAATCCCCACATACATCAGACGGCGTTCCTCTTCGACCGTTTCTGCAGCGATCGAGTTTTTATGTGGCAGAATTTCTTCTTCCAGCCCGATCAGATAGACATAAGGAAATTCCAGACCTTTAGACGCATGCAAAGTCAATAAATTGACTTTATCGGTGTCCTCTTCTTCCTGCTGCTGCTCGAGCATGTCCAGCAGCACCATTTTACGAATCACACTTTCAATATTTTTTTCATCAACATCTTCAGTGCGGTTAATCAGGCTTTGAATGCTGCTATAGAGCACTTCGATATTGTCGAGCTTGGTCTTTTCCTGCGCTGGTGTGGCTGCAGTTTCCTTGATGTAATCGATATAACCGGCTTCAATCATCATCTGGCGGATAATTGGCACTGGTTCATCATCATCCAGTAAATTGCGGGTAAAACCCTCAATAAAATCGGCAAACTCAGCCAATTGAGTCGTGGCCTTTTTCGGAATCGCCATGGTCAGACGCTGATCCGCAGCCGCAGCCAGAAGCGACAGATTATTTTCCTGAGCAAATAGACCGAGCTTTTCCAGCGTTACCGGACCAATTGCCCGTTTTGGCGTATTGATAATTCGTAAAAATGCACTGTCATCTTCAGGGTTAATGATCAAGCGTAAATAGCTCATCATGTCCTTGATTTCGGCACGTGCGAAGAAGGACTGTCCGCCAGATAATTTATACGGAATCTGCATCTGGCGCAGATGGGTTTCTAAAATACGCGCTTGGAAATTGCCGCGGTACAACACCGCATAATCTTTCCAGCTTTTACCGTTCATCAATTTATGCGTGATCAGGTCTTTAACCACGCGTTCTGCTTCATCATCATCATTGCGGCAGGTAATCACACGGATCACTTCACCATGGCCTTTGTCCGACCAAAGCTTTTTATCAAAAATATGCGGATTATTACCAATCACGGTGTTGGCTGCTTTGAGAATACGACTGGTCGAACGATAGTTCTGTTCCAGTTTAATCACTTTTAAATTAGGAAAATCCTGCTGCAGCAAGGCCATATTTTCCGGTTTAGCACCACGCCAGGCATAAATCGACTGGTCATCATCGCCTACGGCGGTGAACTGTCCCATCACGCCAACCAGTAATTTCACCAGAATATACTGCGCCGTATTGGTATCCTGATATTCATCGACCAGCAAATAACGCACGCGATTTTGCCATTTGTCACGAACTTCGGCATTTTCCTGCAGCAAGCGCGTTGGCATCACAATCAGGTCATCAAAATCCACGGCGTTATAGGCACGCAAATTACGTTCATATAATTGATATAAATGCGCAAACTGCACATCTTCGGCAGTTTCACAGGTAGTATGTGCCTGCTCGGGTGGAATCAGATCATTTTTCCAGTCCGAGATCATTTTCATGGCTTTGGCAATCAGTTCTTTGCTTTCTGCACCGGATAAATTGTCACGCTGCATCAGATCCATCAGAATGCGTTTACAGTCGTCAGCATCCAGAATCGAGAAATTATTTTTCAGTGGGGTATGTTTCAACTCCAGGCGCAGCATATTCAGGCCAAAAGTATGGAAGGTCGAAACTGAAACGCCTTTACTTTCTTCACGCGTCAACAATTTGCTGACACGCTCTTTCATCTCACGTGCTGCCTTGTTGGTAAAAGTCATCGCAGTAATACGATGTGCGGGAATCCCGCAATGCTTGACTAAATACGCGATTTTTCGCGTGATCACTGAAGTCTTGCCTGAACCCGCTCCTGCAAGTACTAACAAGGGTCCTTGAGTGTATTTCATGGCTTCAAGTTGCTTGTCATTTAACTGACTGGCGAGTGACATATGGCTTCCTCTTCTAGATTCGGCTCCGATTATAGTCATCTCTGCGTCAGTTGCCTAATTTAAAATACGATTAATCAGGTCAATATTCAGATATAAAAAAACCACCCGAAGGTGGTTTTTTCTTAAGCGTTCAAGAATTATTGAACTGCATATACCGCGATTTCTACACGACGGTTTTGCTCTTTACCTGCAGCAGTTGTATTGTCTGCAATTGGGTTCGCTGAACCTAAACCTTGAGCATTAATACGTGTACGTGAAACACCTTGGCCTGCCAAGTAAGTCGCTACAGAGTTTGCGCGTGCTTGAGACAATGGCAAGTTAATTGAGTCATTACCCGTGCTGTCTGTATAACCAGTTACAAGAATACCGCTCTTGTTATCTTCAGTTAATACTTGCGCTACTTTGTTCAAAGTGCCATAAAAGTTTGGTTTGATATTTGACTTGTTCGTGTCAAATGTAATGCTGCCTGGCATCACAAGGTTAATCGAACCATCTGCATTACGGTTAACGTCTACGCCCGTACCCGCTGTTGCTTGACGTAATTTTTTCTCTTTGTTATCAAGATACACACCCGCTGCACCACCAACAACAGCACCAATCGCTGCTGCACGGTTATTTTGACGGCTGGTATTCGCATTGCCTTTAGAAACACCGTAACCTGCTGCAGCACCAATTAAAGTACCTAGAGCAGCTTTATCATATTCCACACCACCGATGTTATTACCAGTTGATTGACAACCTGTAAGTGCTACGGCCCCTGCTACAGCTGCTGAAATGACTAGTGCACGCATCGCATGACTCCTTGTTGTATGCTTTGTTGTTAAGCGAGATAATGATTTAAATTGAATGGGCTAACCATTGAATTTTTGTTAATAATAAATCGTTTAGTAATATTTTGTAATGTTTATATGTAACTAAAACCAAGTAGTTCGTCACAATATCTTCATAGTTTCCTGTTTAGGCTTTTTTATTTGCCTAACTGTCTCTATATTACTCAAAATATGAAAAAATTTAAGTGATTAATCTCTGGGGACTGTTTGGATATGTCATCGAATAGCAACAAGCAACCGACTTTAAAAAAACTGGCGCGTGGCCTGACGGTCACATCCGTCATGACGGGCAGTACTTTTTTTCATGGTCCCCCGGTGCTGGCCTTGGGTTTAACCAAACTTTTTAAAAAATCCGCAAAAGTGGATGAAACCAATATCAAGATTACCAACAGCTGGTTAGGGGTCAATAACTGGCTGATTGAGCATGTTTTAAAAAATACCCAATGGCAAATCAGCGTAGATGAATCACTGGATTTGAATATGCAGGGCCGTTATTTGATGACCTGTAATCATCAGAGCTGGGTCGATACCACCGTCAACCAGTACTTCGGTCTTACCCGTATGCCACTGACGCGTTTCTTTACCAAATGGGAACTTATTTTTATTCCTTTTGTTGGTCAGGCCTTTAAAATTTTGGGCTTCCCGATGATGAAACGGCATAGCAAGGAACAGATTGCCAAAAATCCTGCGCTGAAATATCGGGATATGGAAGAAGCACGCAAATCTTGTGAACAGCTGATCAGTCAGCCTTTTACCCTGTTAAATTATCTGGAAGGCACCCGCTTTACCCAGGAAAAGCATGATCAGCAGCAGTCTTCCTACACACATTTACTGAAACCTAAAGCCGGTGGTCTGGCATTGGCGCTCAGTATTCTCGGCGATAAAATTGATGCGCTGGTCGACATGACCATTGTTTATCCTGACGGTATTCCGGGCTATGGTGAATTTTGGTTAGGTGAAGTGCCACGTATTGCGGTAAATTTAAGAAAAATTGATATTCCAGACTGGGTACTGGGCGGCAATTATGAAGATGATGCTGAATATCGTGCACGTTTTCAAAAATGGATTGATCAAATCTGGACTGAAAAAGATCAGCTCATCGCACAAATGCAGCAGAACTTTGCCCAAGCCCCGGTCGGATCTGTAACCGAGTAATTATGAAGAACGACAACCCGGACATTACGTCCAGCTCATTTAAATTTGTTCGTAAAGGAACCTGGGGCTGGAAAATTGCACTGATTTACGATATTTTCATGATGGTTCTGATCATCATCAATCTGTTCTGTCTCAGTGCTAACGCCATTTTAATGAGCGATTTTGGGCAGTGGTTGTTTGACTTCATTCGTTTACCGGAAATCTTGCAGTTTTATAAAAGTGATTTACGCCCTTGGGTGATCATTACCGAGGGCTGGTTTACCACCTTCTTGGTCTGTGAATTACTGGCACGCTGGGTCATCGCGATTGTCCTGCGTCATCATCGACGCTGGTGGTTCTTCCCTTTTGTGCACTGGTATGAAATTTTATCCATTATCCCTCAGCTACGTTTCCTGCGCCTGCTGCGTGCGGTCGCGATTGGCTACAACCTGCATAGCCATGGTTATAAAGTAATTCCCAATCGCTGGTATCGCCAAGGCAACTTTTATTACAACATGCTGATGGAAGAGCTTTCCAGCCGGGTGGTACTGACCGTACTGGACGGCATCAAGCGTGAACTGACCACAAGTACATCACATAAACAGTTAATTGATGATTTAGTGGAACATCACCGTAAATTACTGGCCATTGCCTTGGCAGATATCTTGCAGGAGTCTTTGGGTAGGGAATTACAGTCACAACGTTCCATGATCGCTAAAAATGTAGGGCAAGTAGTGAATCAGGCGATTGAAGATACTCCAGAACTGACCCAATTATTACGTTTGATTCCAATCGTAGGTAGCCGGATTGAACAGCAAATTCAAAGTATTGGTCAACGCCTCGGGGAAAATATCACGCAAGGACTGATTGAACCATTTACCCACACAGGTCAAAAAGAAAATCCGACTTTTACCCTAATTTCAGATAAAATCAGCCAGATTCAGATTGAACATAATCCACATATTGATAAATTGGTCGAATCGGCTGTTTTTGAAACACTTGAAGCAATCCGAAAACAGGTAAAAGTCAAACAGTGGCAACAGATTTTAGAAGAACATGAGCAAAATCAGAGCTCAATAGATAAGTAAAGTTTAAAGTACAGAATCAGACTAATCCGTCCGGTCCTGTTCGCATAAAAAAATAACTGAGATCGCTAGAGAATTACTGCAATTTGTTCTAGGATTTGCACTATTTACAACATTGCTTCGACACAAAACCAGCAGGTCAGAAGTATTTAAGGAAGAATTATGGCTGATATACGGATAAAAGGCAGAATGGTCAATGCGATACGCATTAGCCTAGATACCAATGATCATGATGCAATCCGCCAGCAACTTAGCCCAAAATTACAAGCAGCATTTCCACCCGGCACTTTGGCAGTCATTGAAAGTTCAGTTGAACAGGAACTCATTGCGCTGATCCAACTGTTAATCAGTCTGGATGTACAGCCTATGGCTGTTACTGAAGGCTTACTTGGAGATCAGGCGCGCGCCATTCAGTTCCCGGTACTGCCACCTGATCGACAGTTAGAAGAAATTAAAGCCACCAAAGAACAGGTGGTGGAAGTTAAACCAGAACCTACAGCGGTGAATGATGATCAAGCCCCTGCTGCCCCGATCGTTGCGCATATCACCTCATATCATGATGAAATTCTGCGTACCGGCCAATGTATCGTGCAGCATAATGGCGACATTATTATTAATGCCGGCATCAATAGTGGTTCAGAAGTGATTGCTTCGGGCAATATTCATGTCTATGGCAGCGCGCGTGGCCGGGTCATTGCAGGTGCGGGTGGCAATACTGCAGCACGTATTTTCTGTCATAGCCTCGAAGCAGAACTGATTTCGATTGCAGGAACCTATTGTGTGGCGGATGATATTCCATCACACGTAGTTAAAAAATCCGTGCATATTTACTTGAATGATCAACTAGAGCTTGTATTTGAAGCTCTACAATTTTAATGTATAAATAAACACCAAAAACCCCATTTTAAACAGGGGATTTGAACCATAACAGGAGTGGATTCGGTGGCGAAAATTGTTGTCGTAACGTCAGGCAAAGGTGGTGTAGGTAAAACTACAACGAGTGCATCTTTTGCAACAGGTTTAGCCCTACGCGGTCACAAAACTATTGTTATTGATTTTGATGTAGGTTTACGTAACCTTGATTTGATTATGGGCTGTGAACGCCGTGTAGTTTATGATTTTGTGAATGTTTTAAATAACGAAGCACGATTACAACAAGCACTGATTCGCGATAAAGATATTGAAAATTTATATATTTTACCTGCATCACAAACACGTGATAAAGATGCCTTAACCGATGAAGGTGTGGCACGTGTAATGGATGAGCTTTCGCAGGAATTTGATTATATTATCTGTGATTCACCTGCCGGTATTGAACGTGGTGCTATTTTAGCCATGTATCATGCGGATGAAGCCATCATTGTGACCAACCCTGAGATTTCTTCAGTACGTGACTCTGACCGTATCATTGGTATGCTCGACAGTAAAACTAAAAAAGTAGAACAAAACGAAGGCCGCATTCGTAAGCATCTGTGTATTACCCGTTTCAACCCGGAACGTGCCGATAAACAGGAAATGCTGACGATTGATGATATTTCTAAGGATATTTTACGTGTACCGACCTTAGGCGTTATTCCTGAGTGTCCAAGCGTTCTACAGGCATCGAATGAAGGTAAGCCAGTGATCAATTTCACTGAAGCTGCAGCAGGTCAGGCCTATGATGACCTGGTTGCGCGTTTCCTTGGCGAAGAGCGTCCTTACCGTCATATCGAGGTAAAACCTAAGGGCTGGTTAGCACGACTATTTGGAGCGTAGACATGGCAGGATTCTGGAGTAAACTTTTTAGTGGCGAGGATAAACCATCAAGTGCACGGACTGCTAAAGACCGTTTGAAGGTGATCGTTGCATCCGAACAAGGCTTGGGTCGTCGCTTGAGCCAGGACAAAATTGACCAGATGAAGACTGAAATCATGCAAGTGGTCAATCGTTATGTTCGCGGTGTCGATGAACAGCATATTCAAATGCAGGTTCGTTCTGAAGCTAATATTGAAATGCTTGAAATGAATATCAATTTACCTGAAGAACGATAATCTGATTTTTGATTGGTCAAGCAAATTGATTCAAGGCAAAATATGAGAGTGGTAGAAATAGTAGTTTAGCTATATTCCGCCCACTTGAAGCATAGCTTCAAGTCTTGCGACTAGGCAAAGCAGTGCTTTGCTAATCTAGTCTCATATTTTGCCTTTTTTCATGCCGAAAAAACTACATTAGATCAAGGAAATTGCGATGGCATTATCTCAACCAGCGACCTTTAACGAAGAATGGTCAGATGAGCGTGTATTTGCCTATTTAAATCAGCTTCCTCCTGCAGGTGTTAATGCTGATTTTCACGTGCTGTATCATGCTTTCAAGCATATGCGTCCATTCGATTATGAACGCCTGTTGACGAAATTTGTCGCTGATGGCCGTGATGTCAATGCAACCAATCCGGAAGGACAACGCATTCATGACGTGATTGCCACTTTCCCGCGTCAAAGTGCCGAGTTCCTGGATGTATTGGCAAAATTTGCCTGAGTCAAAAATACATAAAAAAGCCTGCTTTGAAAGCAGGCTTTTTTAATATCAAAACTTATTTCAGAGATTATATATGTTAGATGCTTATGAAAAACTATTTGAACTTATTGATAAAGAAATATTTTTTAAATCAAGTATAAATAATATTAGATGTCTTTCATAAATCATTTTTTACTCAGCTCCAAGTTGTAGATTCCAGCGATTAAATTGAATCTCAAACCAAGCCTTTTACCTCTATTTCGATAACGCTCAGCAAGGATTTTGAAGGTTTTCAGGCTGCCAAATACATGCTCAATTCCGATTCTTCTTTTATTGATTTCTTGATTATAGATTTTCAATTCAGGATCCAATTTACAGTGTCTTTTGGCTTTTAATGGCAACAGGCTATTCGGATACAACACATAAATCCCCTGATAGCCTTTATCTGCAAGGATAAAAGCCCCAAAAGGAATCTGGTTTAAATTGCGTTTGAACAACTCGAAATCATGCACTGCACCGCGACTGGTACATAAACTCAGAATTTGCTGAGTTTTGTAGTGAATCATGGCCTGTACTTTAAAGGTATAGGTCTTTTTCTTGCCGCTATAGCTTTTCTTCTGTTTTTTTAGGCCTTTGGATTGGAATTTCCGTGGCATCCACGATCACAACATTCCAGTCGATGCCTTCGCCCTCGGGTAAATCTTTGGGTAAATTAAACAGATTGGACCGAATCAGGCAGTCTTCAACATGACGGACAATTCTTGAGGCTGTGGGCTCTGAAACCCCGTAACTCGTCGCAACGTGAAATAAGGTTCGGTATTCCCGCCAATAGCTCAGACAGAGCAGAACCTGATCCTCCAGGCTTAACTTGGGCGGTCTGCCTTTGGCAGAGACATGCTTCTGCAATTGCTCAACCATCAAATAGAAAGTTGACCATGAGATGCCTGTGTATCGCTTGAACTGAGGATCAGAAAGCTTGTTTGAATCGATGTATTTCATCCGCAGATTATGCACGAATGCCAAGAAATCCGGAGTGCAAATATTAACCAAAAAGAAGGTCGTTTTTTGATTTATGAAAGAGATCTATTATTTATATCCAAGATACAGAAATTGATCGAAGATGGAATAATTTAAAACAGGATCTTTTAAATAATACACCTATGACTATACGAAGTTATGGACGTAACGGTATAAATTCAAATCTATTTCAAGAACTTTATAAAATTCTTTTTAATCATCAGAATATTCATATTGACCGTACTAACAATGATATTCCCGCTAAAATTCTGAAAGATTTAACACCATATTGTAAAAAAACTAAGCGCGTAGATGGTCCAAAAATAAGAATTATGAATTATCAAATCTCACATTTGTTTGGCCGTACTAAAAACCCGCTTTTATTTACTGCACCATGGAATATTGCCTATATACCAAAATACTTAGATCCCTTTACTGGTCATGAATCACAAGGTACTACAAGTCGAGAATTTAAGCAGATTTTTAATCGTCTTTTATCTGAAAAGTTCAAGGAATATATCCAAGACTATAATCAATTCATTGCTGTTTATGCTCATCAAGAAAAATTAAATGATGCAATTGAGCAAGTTCGCCGAAATATAAATAAACCGCTTGAAGAAAAGACCTTAATTAATTTTAAGAAAGATGTTTATTTACAGTGGTCTAAAATTGAATAACTCCTTTACAAAAAAGGCCTGCATCATGCAGGCCTTTTTATTGCAAAGATTGTGAAACTAAACCAGAATCTCGCGTTTGCCGTTGGCCCCCATGCCGCTGACAATGCCATTTTCTTCCATCTGGTCAATGATTCGTGCAGCACGGTTATAACCCAGACTAAATTTTCGCTGTAAGGATGAAGTGGAAGCCTTACGGGTTTCTAGTACAAAAGCCACACACTGGTCATACAGTGCATCGCGGTCTGATCCACCGTCGCCACTATCTTCAAAACCGCGACCCGATGGCTCTTCATCAAACGGTGTCAGGATCTCGTCGACATAGTTTGGTGAACCACGTTCACGCCATGCATCACAGATCCGGTTTACTTCATCATCGGCAATAAATGCACCATGCACACGCTCAGGTTCAATTTTACCCGGGCCGAGGAATAGCATGTCACCATGACCAAGTAAGTCTTCAGCACCACCCGCATCCAGAATGGTACGCGAATCGATCTTGGAGTTGACCCGCAATGCAACACGCGTCGGAATATTGGCTTTGATCAAACCGGTGATTACGTCTACTGATGGACGCTGGGTCGCAAGCAACAGGTGAATACCAGCAGCACGTGATTTTTGTGCCAGACGGGTAATCATTTCTTCGGCTTTTTTACCCACCTGCATGATCATATCCGCGAACTCATCCGCAACAATCACAATAGAAGGCAACGGTGTTAAGCGCGGCGCACGCTCACCCACAACAGAATCGCTGGCTTTCCAGGTTGGATCGATCAGGTCTTCACCATTGGCAATCGCCTCTTCCACTTTGCGGTTATAGTCGCTCAGTTTACGGATTTTCAGGAAAGACATCAGTTTATAACGACGTTCCATTTCATTGACACACCAGTTCAATGCGCTGACCGCATCTTTCATATCGGTAACTACAGGCGTCAATAAATGTGGAATATCGTTATAGTTCGCCAGTTCCAGCTGCTTTGGATCGATCAGAATAAGACGCAATTCATCCGGTGTATATTTCAGCAACATCGATAGAATCATCGAGTTCACTGCCACCGATTTACCCGAACCCGTGGTACCCGCCACCAACATATGCGGCGCTTTCCCCAGATCAGCAATCACCGGATTACCGGAAATATCCTTACCCATTGCCATGGAGAGGATGCTATTCGGATCAGTGAAGGCTGGAATGGTCAAAAGTTCGATCAAACGGACCATTTCACGGGTACTGTTTGGTACTTCAATTCCGATATACGGCTTGCCCGGAATGACTTCAACCACACGCACCGATGCCATCGACATCGAACGTGCCAGATCTCGGGAAATATTCGTCACTTTAGAGGCTTTTACCCCTGGCGCCAGATCCAGTTCAAAACGTGTTACGACTGGGCCTGGCTGTGCTTCTACCACTTTGGCTTTGACATTGAATTCTTGCAGCTTGATTTCAAGTAGCTCAGATAAACGTGCCAGCTGCTCTTCGGTAAAATTCACTTTTTTATTTGGATCAACTTCATCCAATAAATCTAGCCCTGGAAGTGGTGATAAATCTTTACGGCGCTCCACCACCTGCATGGCACGTGACATCGGACGGCCTGAAGCATCAGTTAAAGGAGCATCAAAATCAAACTCGTCTTCATCTTGTGGTTTACCAGCCGTTTCTTGCCAGGCTTCTACAAATTCTTCTTTAGATAAAGCCTCGCGTACTGCTGCATGAGTTGCAGAAGGAGGAGATACTGGTTGCTCTATACCCTGATGCTGAATTGGTGCCTGAACAAAAGCAGAAGATTGGGCATAGCTTGATGCACGTACTGGTTGGCTTGGCTCATCTTCTTCAATCAGTAAATCACCCAGGTCATCCAGATCGGCCTGTAATGCGCTATTTTTCACGACATGTGCCGTTGTCATAGACGCCATGACAGGTGCAACATTGGTCATGTCTTCTACAATTCTTGCCGTCTTTTCGGCTGGCGCTGTATTGAATGGACTATGCACATCGGTCGCAGTTTTGCCTTGCGGAACTGCAGCCAGAAGTTCATCAAAGATTTCATCATCATCCCAGTCCAGGCCTGTATGTGGAGCCGATGCGGTTCTGGTGTGAGCATGAGTCTGTGCTGAAACAGGTTGAGGAGCGGTTATATGTGAGACTGGAGAATTAAGCTGTTCTTCTTCGGCTGCTTTGAGTAAGGCATCAATATCCTGTTTATGGCGCTGATCTTCATTTGAATGTAAGGCACGCCACACCTCGCCTGTCGCTACCACACGATCCGGCTGTTGAGGCACTTGCTGTACTTGCTTAAATGTCTCGACTGGCTCAGGAGCCTGCTGCTCAGCCTCAGGAATATCCTCATAAAACTGCGGTTGTTGTGATTCTTTATCGGCAAAATCATCAAATAAGCGTTCAGCCACCTGATCACGCACTACCGGATCTATTTCTACCAGTTGATGCTCAGGCGCAGGCGTGACTGCAACCGCTACTTTTTTCGTAGTATTGACTGGCTCTTTTTTGGCGACAGGTGCAGTACGGTCAAAATCAGACATGCCTTCAGGCACATTACGGTAGAACAGGTCTTGTAGATAAGCAGGCGTTGCTTTGAGGCTGCTCCAGGTCTTGTTCCACTTCACCCCAAAAGCCAAAGTAAATAACACCACCCAAAGCACCAGCAGGAAGAATGCTGCACCATAGACTGTCAGCAGTTGTTCCAGACTCTGACCTAATTCATAGCCAATAATACCGCCGGAAGAATTATCCAGCGTATCAGCAGGAACTTGCCAGAATAAAAACAATAGCGCTGAGGTGGTCAGTAACAGGAAGAATTGCGCAGCATAGCGAAATGGCCGGTTCAGGAAGCTGCGCGGCCACCAGACCTGAATTGCTTCCATAAACAGATAGACAGGAATCAGCAGACTTGCCCAACCAAGGAAGCCAAACAAAAGGTCTGCAATCCAGGCACCCGCTACCCCACTAGCATTCGAAACGGTCTGCGTATCACTGGAGATATGCATCCACCCCGGATCAAATGGCGTATAGGTCACTGTTGCAAGAAACAGATAAATCCCAAATGAGACTAAAAATAATGTCATTACTAAGCGCTGTGCATAGGCACTCGACACCGCTGTCATATACTGTCCTGTAACCAATTCTTCATGAATATTCTTTTGCTTCAATGCTTGAAAAAAGCGACGCAATAAAATACATATTATGCACCTGTTCTGTGAAAAAAGATGCACTATTGTGCAAGCACAATGTTACTTATGCTATATAGCCCAAATCGATTTCAATGATCAATAATATCGACTTTAATCTCACACCACTGTTATACAGTTTCACGTATAATTCAATAAATTTCTAAATAAAAAAGGATACAGCTGATGAGCGCACGTCACTCACGACTGATTATTTTAGGTTCTGGCCCTGCAGGCTATAGCGCGGCAGTATATGCAGCGCGTGCAAACTTGAAACCTACCCTGATTGCAGGCTTGCAACTGGGCGGTCAGCTGACCACGACGACTGACGTCGATAACTGGCCGGGTGATCCCGAAGGCTTGACTGGTCCAGCATTGATGGAACGTATGCAGGCACATGCAGAGCGTTTTGGCACTGAAATCGTGTATGACCATATCAATGAAGTGGATCTTAGCCAGCGCCCGTTCGTGTTAAAAGGCGATATGGAAGAATTCACCTGTGATGCCCTGATTATCTGTACCGGTGCAACTGCACAATACCTCGGTCTGGAATCTGAAGCAGCCTATATGGGTCAAGGTGTCAGTGCTTGCGCGACTTGTGATGGTTTCTTCTATAAAAACCAGAAAGTGATGGTTGTAGGGGGCGGTAATACCGCTGTTGAAGAAGCGTTGTATTTATCTAACATTGCTTCTCACGTGACTCTGGTTCACCGTCGTGATTCACTACGTTCTGAAAAGATCTTGCAAGATCATTTATTTGCCAAAGAAAAAGAAGGCAAGATCAGCATTATCTGGAACCATCAGGTCGATGAAGTTCTCGGTGATGCACAATCTGGCGTGACCTCGGTTCGTCTTAAATCAACTCAAGATGACTCTACTCAAAACATTGATGTGACGGGTATGTTTGTGGCGATTGGTCACAAGCCAAATAGCACCATGTTCGAAGGCCAGTTAGAACTTCGTGACGGCTATATCCAGGTGCAAAGCGGTACTGCAGGTAATGCAACACAAACGTCGGTACCGGGTGTATTCGCAGCCGGTGATATTGCAGACAGCATTTATCGTCAGGCGATTACTTCTGCGGGTTCAGGCTGTATGGCTGCACTGGATGCGGAAAAATATCTTGATGCGATGGGTAAACTAGACTAAGCAGCAAGAATAAAAAAGCCGCCCATTCAGGGTAATGCCAGTCAGTTAAGCAGACATTAGAAAAATGTAGTAAAAATGAGTGTATGCCAATACGCTCATTTTTTTTATGACTTTATCTGAAAATTTAGATTGCACCCTTCAACATTCTTTGCCTTCACTCAGCCATTTCAGTGAACTCATTGATTTAAACTGGATTAAAGAAAGCCTACATCAAACAGGTAAGGCTTCTATCAGGAGAAGAAAATTACCTGCCGAACATGTGGTATGGCTGGTAATTGGGCTTGCCCTATTTCGAGATCAACCGATCGGGTATGTCGTAGAGCAACTAAAACTTGTGTTTGGTACAACAGAATATTGTGTCCCCAGTGCAGCAGTGCAAGCACGACAACGTTTAGGACGAGAGCCCTTGAATACCTTGTTTTCTCTACTCAGCCAAGCCTGGTTTGAAGAATCCCAACAGCAATACTCAAACTTTCATGGCCTTAGTGTATGTGCTGTTGACGGGGTGGTTTGGTCTATGCCTTATACAGACGAGAATTTTGAACACTTTGGCTCATCTAAGGGTAAAACCGCTGCAGCCCCTTATCCACAAGTGAGAGCAACCTGCCTGGTAAATACCAGCACCCATGAAATCATTGATGCCCAAATAGGTAGCATGGATCAGGGTGAACTTACACTGGCAAATCGATTATGTCCTCCATCGCATAGTATTACCTTGTTTGATCGAGCCTATTTCTCTGCTGATTTCTTGATTGACTGGCAAACACGAGTAGAAGCCAGTCATTGGTTAATGAGAGCAAAAGATAATTTACGCTATGAGATCATTAAACGTAATTCCCCGCATGACTTTCAAATCAAAATGCCTCTTTCAGCTAGAGCCAGGAAGCTAAATCCATCATTAGGAGAATATTGGGAAGCGCGTTTGATTGAAGTTGAGCAGGCAGGGAAAATTAGACGTTATATCACTTCATTAATGGATTCAAAGGCATATCCACTGATAGGCTTGGCGAAGCTTTATGCCCAGCGCTGGGAAATAGAAATGTGTTACCGAGAAATCAAAAGTGATTTACAGGAAGGTAAGCATTTGAGGAGCAAGCAACCTGATTTAATTTATCAAGAATTATGGGGGGTCTTCATTGCCTATAATATTCTAAGAAGACAAATGAAACATATGGCTCAACGTGCAAAAGTCAGTCCTTTGAGAATCAGCTTTCATATTGCATCTATCGGTATCCTGAATATATTAAGATTTGACTCTTTAGACTCCGCAGGGAATTTACCTAAACATCTAGAAAGTTTACTGGAGAAATCTAAGAGGTATGTTTTGCCTGAGAGAAGGGTTAGAAGTTGCCCACGAGTTGTGAAAGGAAAACCACAGAAATACCCAAGAAAATGCCAGTCAATTTCTTAACTGACTGGCATTAGCCCATTATGGGCGGCTTTTTTATTGCTAGAATGAGATGATGATTTATCTATAGATTTATGTCGGGTCTGCCATGTCTTTACTTCCTCCCTCAGAATTCATTTTTCCCAATCCGGTCGAGGTTGATCCTGAAGGTGAAGGACTGATTTGTATTGGTGCCGACCTCTCCCCTTCTACACTTTATGAAGCCTATACGCATGGATTATTTCCATGGTTTTCAGAAGGTGATCCGATTTGCTGGTGGAGTCCGGAACCACGCTGCATTATTCGCCCCGAAGATTATCATCCAAGCAAATCCCTGCTACGCAATATGAAAAAGCAGGACTATAAAATTACGGTCAATCATGCTTTTGAACGGGTGATTCGTTCCTGTTCATTGCCGCGTGCTTATGCAGACGACACCTGGATCAGTGAAGATATTATCGCAGGCTATTGCGACATGTTCGACGCAGGATATGGCTATAGCATTGAGGTCTGGGATGAAGATCGCGTCGTCGGTGGACTTTATGGTGTGACCATTGGTCAAGGCTGTTTTGGTGAATCCATGTTTAGTACGCAAACCGATGTTTCTAAAATGGCTTTCTACACTTTAATGCTGATTGGACAGGAAAATAAACTACCCTGGATCGACTGCCAACTGGTGAACGATCACCTGTTAAGCCTGGGTGCCTGTACACTTTCTCGCCAAGCCTATCTTAATTCTTTACAAGATATTGTAAAAAAGCCTGCTATCGATTGGAAAAAGTATCAGGAAGGTGTATTTTCAAGTAAAACAATAGCGCAAAACGCGCGCTTAAGTGAATGAAAATAACAGAGGGTAGTTGTTATGAACTCTTATCAGCCAAAGGCCCTACTGAACGATTTACAGTACTATATTACGCCGCCGCATGATTGTAGCTATTTGCCCAACAAGTCAGCGCGCATGGTTTTTCTGGATCCTGCACATCGTATTGATGTAGTAACTTTATCGGAACTGTCACGTACCGGTTTCCGCCGCAGTGGTGATTTCGTCTATCGCCCCGAATGTCATCTGTGTCGTCAATGTCTGTCTTCGCGTGTACCCGTTGCTGAATTCCGCATGAACAGTTCACAAAAAAAAGCCGGGAAACGGAATCAGGATCTGGTGATGAAAATTACCAGTCCAGAGCACGCCGGGGACCTGCATTATGCGCTGTATGAACGCTATATCAATGAACGCCACGCAGATGGCGATATGTTCCCACCCACTCGGGATCAGTTCGAAAAATTTTTATTACAAAGCTGTACCGACAGCTTCTTTCTAGAGTTATGGCAAGGTGAGCGTCTAATCAGTGTTTCAACCTGCGATCTGCTGGATGATGGCATCTCTGCCGTCTATACCTTCTTTGATCCGGATGAAAATCGCCGCTCACTCGGTGCTTTTGCGATCTTAAAACAGATTGAACATGCACAAAAGCTGGGCTTGCAATTTATCTATCTGGGTTATTGGGTACCGCATTCTAGCAAGATGAATTACAAATCTCAGTATCTGCCACTGGAACTCTTGATCGATGGACAATGGCGACGTTTAAATCATGCCCTGAGTGCCACGGAGATTCAGCACTTGGGAAACTCATTAATGACGACCTTACCCAGCGGATGGAATCACCAGATTATTAAATAAGGTCGTCAGCTTTTATGATTTAAACAGACTGGCAAAATCATCCGTACATGCTTTCACCATAATGATGGCATGTTCACGGCTTCCGTTGGCATTTGGATAATAGTTCTTACGCAGATCAATCTGATGAAAGCCTGATTTTTCATAAAGCTTGATCGCAGCCTGATTACTCTCGCGCACTTCCAGGAAAATCTGCACCGGATTATTTTTTAGCATCGTCACTGAAGCCTCCAGCAACTGATAGCCCAAACCCTGACCTTGCTGTGCCGGATCAATTGCCATGAGCAATAAATTGGCTTCATCCAGCACCGGTTGTAAAATACAAAATCCGGCCACCTGCCCTTGCACTTCAATCACGGTACTTTGATAAGCCGTTACAGCATCTTTGAACTGTTTTAAAGTCCAGGGATGGGATTGAACCGATCTCTCAATCTTTGCAACGGCTTCTACATCCGCTGCTTGCATTAAACGAATCATCTTCGTTCATCTTATATAGAATCAACCTCCGCATTATAGAAACTTCATCCAAAAAATCGAGCAAAAAAAAGAGCGATTTTAATCGCTCTTTGATCTTCAGTTCTGTCACAGACCCAATTTGGCTTTCCAAGTCGCCAACAACTGATCTGTATGATGATCATTCGGATGGAATCCCGGTTTAAAATACATCAGCATTTCTTTCGCCATACCCGTAATGACACCTTTAG
Source organism: Acinetobacter sp. CIP 102136 (assembly GCF_000369685.1). Taxonomy (GTDB): domain Bacteria; phylum Pseudomonadota; class Gammaproteobacteria; order Pseudomonadales; family Moraxellaceae; genus Acinetobacter; species Acinetobacter fasciculus. Next base: position 113,458 of record NZ_KB850142.1, on the reverse strand, counting down.
AAGGACTATAGGCATAGGTATAAATGGCTTTTAAGGACTCAAGATTGAATTGCTGATCCTGTTTAAGCAAACGGGCGAGGAAATAGCTTTGCACCACAAATAAGGTTGCCATTGCGATGACCAAGGATGAAGTACGCAGTGCATAGGCTTTTAGGCCTTTGCCAAAAACTCCTTCAAAGACATCATATGCAACTGCCTTATGTTCATTTTCCTCGATGGCATGCCATAACCACATGGTTTTCATGGTTTCATCTGTCATCAATTCCTGAATGTGACTATTGGTCAAAAGCTGTGAGGCAATGGTTGCAGTGAAATGCTCAAGTGCCGTGGTTGCAGTCAAATCTACCATTTCTTGGGTAATTCCCACAGGCTTACCCAGTTTAGCCATGACTTTACGTGTCGTTTGAATGACTTTATCGGTATAATGATCAAGCGTCTCGACATCATGCCCATGTTTTTGCGCAGATGCATTAAAGCCGATATGCTCGTGAGTATGCATGGCTTCCTGACCAATAAAAGCGGAAATTTCTTTTTGTAATGCTTCATTATTGGCAATTGCAGGATGTTTACGCACCGCACGGACTGAATCTATAAAAAACTTTTCTCCTGCTGGAAATAGCGCAGATAATGCCGTCATAAAATGAGTGAGACCTGCTGAACCATTCATCCAATATTCCGGTACAGCATCAAAATCAAAGTTCATGCGACGAACTGGAAAACTAGCACCGGCACGATTGGTAATATTTACTTTCGCATTCATGTGACCACTCCCATCAGGCCAATCCAGGCCCGAAAATTTAATATTCATATTCTTATCTGTATATTACGTGGTAATTTTTTTTACATAAGTGCAGTTTAGGTCAAGCCGATATCAGATAAGGACAGCTTTTAAAATCATTGTCAGACAATTTATTTTTAGTTTTATAAAAGTTTAGATCAAAAAAAAGCGCCTCAAAGAGGCGCTTTTCTTACACAATCAGCGATTATGCAGTTACTTTAGCAACTACACCAGCACCAACTGTACGACCGCCTTCACGGATCGCAAAACGTAGACCTGGGTCCATTGCGATCGGGTGGATTAGCTCTACTGACATCTCAACGTTGTCACCAGGCATAACCATTTCCACACCTTCTTTAAGCGCGATCGCACCAGTTACGTCCGTAGTACGGAAGTAGAACTGTGGACGGTAACCGTTAAGGAATGGAGTGTGACGACCACCTTCTTCTTTAGAAAGTACGTATACTTCTGCATCGAATTTAGTGTGTGGCTTGATCGCACCTGGTTTAGTCAATACTTGACCACGTTGTACGTCTTCACGCTTAGTACCACGAAGAAGAACACCACAGTTCTCGCCCGCACGACCTTCGTCAAGAAGTTTACGGAACATCTCTACGCCAGTTACTGTAGTAGTTTGAGTATCACGGATACCAACGATTTCTACAGACTCACCTACTTTAACGATACCAGTCTCTACACGGCCAGTTACTACTGTACCACGACCAGAGATTGAGAATACGTCTTCAATTGGCATAAGGAATGGAAGGTCAATTGCACGCTCTGGCTCTGGAATGTAAGAGTCAAGTGCTTCAACAAGCGCAACTACCGCTGGCTCGCCGTATTGGCTGTCATCACCGTTAAGCGCAAGAAGAGCAGAACCACGGATCACTGGAGTGTCATCACCCGGGAAGTCATAAGTAGAAAGAAGTTCACGAACTTCCATTTCAACTAGCTCAAGAAGCTCTTCGTCGTCTACAAGGTCGCATTTGTTCAAGAATACAACGATGTAAGGTACACCTACCTGACGAGAAAGCAGGATGTGTTCACGAGTCTGTGGCATAGGACCATCAGTCGCAGCACATACAAGGATCGCGCCGTCCATCTGAGCAGCACCAGTAATCATGTTTTTAACATAATCGGCGTGACCCGGGCAGTCTACGTGAGCGTAGTGACGAGTTGGAGAATCGTATTCTACGTGTGAAGTATTAATTGTAATACCACGTGCTTTTTCTTCTGGTGCAGAGTCGATTGCAGCGTAGTCTTTCGCTTCGCCACCGAATTTCTTCGCACATACAGTTGCAATTGCAGCTGTTAAAGTTGTTTTACCATGGTCAACGTGACCAATTGTGCCCACGTTAACGTGTGGCTTATTACGTTCAAACTTAGCCTTAGCCATGAGATCTTCCTTTTTAAACTACTCATGCAGGATCACTGCATGAGCACTTGGGTTTAACTATGAATTAGTTTGGGCTTATAGTAATCGAAAGATTACTCGTCGTCACCTTTTTTACCGCCAGATTGGAACTTAGAAATGATGCCTTCAGCCACGTTACGTGGAGTTTCAGCATATTTAGCAAATTCCATAGAGTAAGTCGCACGACCTTGAGACATAGAACGCATATGAGTTGCGTAACCAAACATCTCAGCCAATGGAACTTCAGCACGAATGGCTTTAGTACCACCAGGAAGATCGTCCATACCCTGAACCATACCACGACGACGGTTTAAGTCACCCATGATATCGCCCATGTAGTCTTCTGGAGTTTCTACTTCAACTTTCATGATCGGTTCAAGAAGGATAGGATCCGCTTTCATGAAACCATCACGGAAGGCATAAGAACCCGCCATTTTGAACGACAATTCATCAGAGTCGACGTCATGGTAAGAACCATCAAACAATGTCGCTTTAATGCCAACTACTGGGTAGCCAGCCAAAACGCCATTCTTCATACGTTCTTGAATACCTTTGTCAACCGCGCCGAAGAATTCTTTAGGTACAACACCACCTACAACTTCTTCAACGAATTCGTAATCTTTTTCAGATTCAGGATCCATCGGTTCTAAACGTACGTATACGTGACCGAATTTACCTTTACCACCTGTTTGACGTACGAATTTACCTTCTTGCTCAACAGACTTTTTGATCGTTTCACGGTAAGAAACCATTGGCTTACCAATGTTCGCTTCAACACCGAATTCACGCTTCATACGGTCAACAATGATGTCAAGGTGAAGCTCACCCATACCAGCAATAATCGTTTGACCAGATTCTTCGTCTGTACGAACGCGGAATGATGGATCTTCTTTCGCCAAGCGACCTAAAGCAACTGACATTTTTTCTTGGTCAGCTTTAGTTTTAGGCTCAACTGCAAGTGCAATTACTGGCTCTGGGAATTCCATACGCTCTAGTGTAATGATGTGGTTTTCATCACATAATGTATCACCAGTAGTCGTGTCTTTAAGACCTACACATGCCGCGATGTCGCCCGCACGAATTTCTTCGATGTCATGACGATCGTTTGCGTGCATCTGTACGATACGGCCAACACGCTCACGCTTCATTTTTACTGGGTTATAACACGGGCTACCCGCTTTAAGAACACCAGAATAAACACGTACGAACGTTAAGTTACCAACGAATTTGTCGTTCATGATTTTGAATGCTAACGCAGCAAACGGTGCTTCGTCAGACGCTTCACGAGAACCTTCAGACTCAGCTTTGTCATCAAGGATACCCTTGATCGCTTCAACGTCAGTCGGTGCTGGCAAGAATTCAATTACTGCATCCAACATACGTTGAACACCTTTGTTCTTGAACGCTGAACCACAAAGCATTGGTTGGATTTCGTTCGCTAATGTACGCTTACGGATACCGCCAACGATTTCTTCTTTAGTAAGCTCTTCGCCTTCTAGGTACTTGTCCATGAGTTCTTCTGATGCTTCCGCAGCAGCTTCAACCATGTTAGTACGCCATTCTTGAGCTAGCTCAAGTAATTCAGCAGGGATTTCGCCATATTCGAACTTCATACCTTGAGATGCTTCATCCCAGATAATCGCTTTCATTTCGATTAGGTCAACAACACCCTGGAAGTTTTCTTCTGCACCAATTGGAACAACGATTGGCACTGGATTACCGCCAAGACGTGTTTTAACTTGTTCAACTGCACGGAAGAAGTTCGCGCCAGTACGGTCCATTTTGTTAACGAACGCAATACGTGGAACTTTATATTTATTTGCTTGACGCCATACAGTTTCTGACTGCGGCTGAACACCACCTACAGCACAGTAAACCATGCACGCACCGTCAAGAACACGCATAGAACGCTCAACTTCGATCGTGAAGTCAACGTGTCCCGGGGTGTCAATTACGTTAATACGGTGTTGTTCGAACTGGTTGCCCATACCTTTCCAGAAGCATGTTACAGCTGCTGAGGTAATGGTAATACCGCGTTCTTGCTCTTGTTCCATCCAGTCCGTAGTTGCCGAACCTTCGTGAGTTTCACCAAGTTTATGGCTCTCACCTGTGTAGAACAAAATACGTTCAGAAGTGGTTGTCTTACCTGCGTCGATGTGCGCAGAAATACCAATGTTACGGTAACGAGAAATTGGGGTTTGACGTGCCATGATTTCTAGCATTCCTAAATTTTGTTGTTTAAAACAGGACGCTTTAAGCTGCATAGCAACTTAAAGCGCTTTGGTGACAGAACCATGACGGTCTTGTCACCCTCCTGAATAGGGCCTGTTTTATCTGCTTAGAAACGGTAGTGAGAGAATGCTTTGTTGGCTTCAGCCATACGGTGCACATCTTCACGTTTCTTAACCGCAGCGCCTTTGCCTTCAGATGCATCAAGCAACTCGCCAGCAAGACGTAAAGCCATAGTTTTTTCAGAACGCTTAGCAGCAGCATCTACTAACCAACGCATCGCTAGAGCAGTACGACGGGATGGGCGTACTTCCATAGGAACTTGGTATGTAGCACCACCAACACGGCGTGCTTTTACTTCGACCATAGGACGAACTTTTTCAAGAGTAGTCTCAAAAAATTCAACTGGGTCTACTTTAGATTTTTCTTGAACGCGGTCTAAAGCACCGTAAACGATACTTTCAGCAATAGATTTTTTACCATCTTGCATTACGTGGTTCATGAATTTAGCGATTGTTTGGCTGCTGAACTTAGGATCCGGAAGGATTTCACGAGCAGCGACTACGCGACGTCTTGGCATTTTAAACTACCTATAAAGATGACACTTCAGGTTTATCCAGCATGAGTACAAAGTGTCATGTACTACTCGCTGGCCTTACTATACGTCGCTTGGAATTTTCACAAAATTAATGCAGAAATCAGACAAGCGAGACGATAAAGGATTGCGGTTCTACGTTCTTAAAATTTAATTCTTAACGAATTATTTTTTAGGACGTTTAGTACCGTATTTAGAACGAGACTGGTTACGATCTTTAACACCAGCACAGTCTAAAGAACCACGAACGGTATGGTAACGTACACCTGGTAAGTCTTTAACACGACCACCACGGATAAGAACAACACTGTGCTCTTGCAGGTTATGGCCTTCACCGCCGATGTAGCTAGAAACTTCGAAACCTGAAGTTAAGCGAACACGGCAAACTTTACGCATTGCTGAGTTAGGTTTTTTAGGTGTAGTTGTGTAAACACGTGTACAAACACCACGGCGCTGTGGACAAGCCTTCAACGCAGGAACTTTAGATTTTTCAACTAAAGTCGTACGACCCTTGCGGATCAACTGATTTGTTGTTGCCATTTGGCAATTCTCCCGTTAATAAAAAGCCCCAAAAAACTACTACTTTTTGAGGGCATGCAATTGTAATTCAAGATGCAAAATTGGTCAACCTACTCAAGCCAAGCAAATGCCGTTTCTCACGACATTTGCTTGCTTTTATTTACCTTCAAAATTCGCTTATTTTTTTGAATTTTTACCAGCTTTTTTGGTCACGTCTTGAGCTTCAGATTTAGTTTCCGAGTTTTCTTGATCCTCTGCACCCTGCTGTGAAGTCTCTGTAGCAGCTTCCGCCTCGTCAGCAGCTTCTGGATGCAGTTCAGCTTCGATTTCCGGATCAAATGAAGTTTTGGATAAAGCCGGTTGTTGCGACTGCTTATCTGCCGCAGGTTCAACCAACTCATCGTTGAGTGCCTCCAGCCCTTCACTCACCTTTTCATCTTTCTTCACTTCTGCTTCTTCAGAGCTTAGATCATTCTGCTCTTTTTTGACCAGCTTGACTTGGGTAATCGTGTTATTGCCTTCAATCGCAATATCTTTATCCATGATCAGATTATCTTTCGTAGGCTCAACTTCGTGAGAGGCACCATTTAGGAGTTTCGGAGTTGCCTGTTGCAACAAACTGACTGCTTTTTCATAGGCAGCATAAGGAGACAATTGCGAATCCTGATGCTGAATCAGGTATTGGCGTGCATGCGAGAATGCTTCCTGAGCTTTCTGATTTACATCCTCGACAAAACGATGGCTATATACAGCACCAATACCTGCACCCGCCAGAGGCGTCAGTTTGGTTAATCGCTCCAGAATAGAAATTTTTGGCAGATGATTCATCCATTCCCATTTAGCCTCTCCCTCATGACGACTTAACCATTGCTTGATGGCGCTGACATCATTATCAGAACCTAGCATGGCTTGTAACTGCGAGATATCATGAGTTTTAAGTGTATTACTTAAAGCTTTTAAACCTAATAATAAGGTCTGTTTTTCCGCAATCAGGCTCAGGTCAATCTGTCTAAAGATATGCTGAACGATTTCCTGATCATCTTCTTTACTCAGGTCAAAACCATAAGAGCGACCGACTTGATAGATGGTACGCAATGCCATGAGCAAAGAGGCTGGAATATCAATGGCAGTACCAAGCATCCCTGAAGCACCACTTACTGCACCCTGCACCGTTGCAATCCATTTGTTTTGTTCACTTAAAGCCTGTGAAATTCGCTTGGATCGATCGACGTCCTGAGTGAGTTCCTCTAAATCTTTCGCTCCCGCTTCATTCAGAATGGCATCAACCGAACTCGTTTGATTACTGAATTGATTGAGACGGTCATAAAAATAGTTAGACACTTTTTCGGTTAAGTCTGGAGAAACAAAATGCGCGACATTATTCACGGTATTAAAGCGGCGCCCGAGAAGTTGACGAGACACATTTGGAAGATGCTCACGAAGCATTTGCTGAGGATTATCATATTTTTTAGCTGAAAAAACGCTTTTCGTCTTCGCCGAACCGTCAATTACCTGATCGGAGCTGGAAGGCTTCAGCGCTTTAGTCACCGAATCCGGCGCAACATGATTCAATAAATCCAATCCGGTTGAACTGAACTTTTTCGCCACTCCAAAGGCATTCGAAATCAGACCATTAGATTGTTTATTATTAGCATTTACCATTTTTTACCTCAGCATTCATGTGCTTGTATTTGGTATAAATACTAGGTGTAGTCAGCGTTTATCTCAACTTTATTCTGTTTCATTTAGTAAAACCCCTACACGCCGACTCACAAACTCAACCGACTGTCACACGGCATAACATTTGCCATAAGATTTCAAAAGTCTTTCTGCTATCATGTTCCCCATCATGAAATAAGGCTAAGCGCTGGATTGGGCGATTTTAAAACCCAGATATCTGCGCTGAGCATAGAGCAAACTATAAGGATCTGTAGATGAAACGTGTTGTCATCACTGGCATGGGTATTAACTCATGTATTGGTAATACATTAGAGGATGTAAACCATTCTTTACAAAACGGGATTTCAGGAACACGTTTTAATCCGACTTATGCTGAACTCAATTTCAAAAGTCATGTCAGTGCTGCAGCCGAGCAGGATTTCGACGGGATCGACCGCAAACTGAAACGCTTTATGGGCGTATGTGCAATGTATGCGTACAACTCAGCTCTTGCTGCAGTTGAACATGCAGGTTTAAAGGTTGAAGATCTAGCTGGCAACCCACGCTATGGTATTGCAGGTGGTTCAGGTGGTGGTTCAACTGCTTCCGTTATTGAAATGAACGAATTATTGCAAACCAAAGGTGCACGTAAAGTCGGTCCTTTCTTTGTACCACGTAATATGACCAACACCATTACGGCTAACGTTGGCGTTGCATTCAAATTACAAGGTGTGGCGCATACCATTACCAGCGCATGTGCAACCTCTGCCGATGCGATTGGTTATGCTTACAACCTGATTCAACTCGGTAAACAAGATTTAATGCTGGCGGGTGGCGGTGAAGAAGATCACTGGTCACAAAGCTTGTTGTTTGATGCGATGGGCGCACTTTGCTCTAAATACAATGACAGCCCTGAAACAGCATCACGCCCTTATTCTGCAGACCGTGACGGTTTCGTGATTGCCGGTGGTGGTGGTTTTGTGATCCTTGAGTCTTTGGAACATGCGCAAGCGCGTTGTGCCAACATTCTTGCCGAAGTCGTAGGCTATGCAGCTAACTCAGATGGTGCCGACATGGTTGCACCATCTGGTGAAGGTGCAACACGTTGCGTACTGATGGCTTTAGAAGAAGCCAAACAACACGGTGTCGATAAAATTGACTATGTAAATACACATGGTACTTCTACTCCAGCGGGTGACATCACAGAACTTAAAGCAATGGAACGTGCTTTCGGTGAAGGTCAGGTTCCTCCACTCAGCTCAACCAAATCAATGACGGGTCACAGTCTGGGTGCTGCTGGTGTTCAGGAAGCGATTTATTCGGTTCTGATGATGCAAAATGACTTTATTGCGCCAAACATCAACGTGACCGAGCTGGATGAAGGCGCGAAACCGTTTGATATCGTGCTTGAAAAACGTGACGCAAAATTGAATACTGTGATGAGTAACAGTTTCGGTTTCGGCGGCGTAAATGCTTGTCTCATTTTCAAAAAATGGGAAGGCTAAGCTGCCCAGTTTAGGGTGACTTGATGGATGCTCCTTCTGATGCTTTCTTGTGGGTAAAAGCATTACATATTATTGCGGTGGTTTGCTGGTTCGCGGCTTTGTTCTACTTGCCACGGTTATATGTTTATCATGCCATGAGCGAAGATGCCGTCAGTCATCAGCGCTTTGAAGTCATGGAACGCAAGCTGTACCGTGGCATCATGTGGCCAGCCATGTTGGCTACCTTGATTACGGCGCACTTTTTGGTGGATTGGGGTGATGCAACGCGTCACTATCATGAAGCCTTATGGTTTTACCTTAAAGTCGGCCTGGTCGGCTTATTGGTGATTTACCATCTAATATGTGGTTATTACCGCAAGAAGCTGATTAATAATGCACATTACAAGTCACACAAGTTTTGGCGCTATTTTAATGAGATGCCAACCCTGATCTTATTTGCAGTGGTGATTTTAGTCGTGGTTAAACCTACTCTCTAATTCATCTACGTAATCAAAAAAATCCCCGATCAGTCGGGGATTTTTTTATCTAAATAACCTGAGTTCGATGAAATCCACTTAGCCTTTTAGCATATTTTGGAAAGTTGGCTTATTGGGGTTCAAGCAATAAGCCACTACAGCAGCCATAATATTCACCATGAAGTTGTTGACCGAACGATGACGTGAATGTTCAAGTTGCTGCAAATTTTTTAACTGATCATTTACTGTTTCGATCAATCCTCTTTTGCAAAGCAATTGTTTTTCTTGTTCAGTATGAATAGGTTTATTTTTCATATTCCTGCGTGATGGAGTCAATATTTTTAGTCCTCTGGCTGCTAAAGCTTCAGCTTTTGCTTTGCTCAAATAGCCTTTATCTCCGAGTAAAATTCCTTTTAACTCTTTAGTTAAAGATTCAAGTACAGCAACATCATGAACATTTCCTGATGTAAGTGTGAGATTAATAATTTCACCTAAATTATTGATAATCAGGTGTAATTTAAAACCATAAAACCAACCCGTACTACTTTTTCCACGACCGGCCAAACCTTTAAATACACGATGCCTTTTAATCCGAAGATTATGGCAAACCACCAATTTAGTGGAGTCAATGATACTGATTCCCGTGTCTTTTCCTTTCACTTGATGGAAGAAACTACTCAGAGCTTGCAAACAACGGGGCATGATTTCAATAAATCGGTTGTAGCTAAGCAGTTTAGGAAAAGCAGATTTCCAGAATGGAACGATCATTTGGCAATAAAAATATTTGAAGAATCTAAACCCGGATTGATGAAATAAAATGACAATGGTCATTGCTTCAGACAAGCTTAAAGCTGACTTTTTCAGCCTGGTTTTTTGATCAGAAATTAAAGCTTTCTCTAAAGACTCATTAAATTTTTTGCAGAAATCATCCAAAATACAAAATACAAAATAATTCGGTAATATGATCCATTGAAAAGCCTTGTTTTATAACATTTTGTCTTGAGAACCAATATGTTACAAATACAGGGCTTTTTTTTCTACTCTTTTTTTATATCGAACTCAGGTTAAATATTTAAATCTGCACACAGCTGTCCGTTTTAAGATTCAATTCAGAAAGTTTGTGTCTTGGAAATGACTGCACTATACATAACTCTTCCTCTTTTTGAGAAAATTACCTGTATTTTGAAAACTTGATTACTTTATTTTTATTCAATTTTTAATATAATATCTTAAAAATCAAAATACTATAAAAATGAAATCAGACTCATGTACACAACAAAAAAGAGTAATCTAGATATTTCTGAACGGACTCTTTCCTTTAGCTAACACAAAAACAAGATCATGAAAAATAAAAGGTCAATTATGCAGAACTTTTCATCCGCAGAAATTAAAACAGCCTCAACACCTGAAGCTCAAAAATTATATTCAGATGCTGTGAAAAACTTTAAAAAATTGCATGGCCCAAAGCTTAAGCTTCATCAAAAAATAAAAGCTCGCTTTCATTGGATTTTTGCTATTGGCGCGATTTATCTTGTATGGAATTCTAATAATCCACAACTGACTATTTCTGTACTTTTTCTTGGGCTGTTTACATTAAATGAAATAGAGGGTTTGTATCTATGGCTATATGCTCGAAAAACACGAAAACAATATTCCGACCAATACCTCAAGACATTTGGCAAGATCACCAAAGTTTCAAAATATGATCCCAAATTAAAGCAGCTTAATATTGAACTTAAATTTTATGATTTAAAAAATGAAACCCATAAAAAGACTTTTAATATTCGCTATCCCGATTTCTTAATTTTACAACCCATAGAAGTTAAACCTGAACAACTTGTAGGTCAATCAGTTGAAGTGTGCCTTACACCTGATTTAGCTCTTATTTTACAAATACGTGCTTATCATCCCAACCCTGACGAATTGCCAATTTTCACCCATAATTTCCACAAACACCCACTGTGGCAACGGCATGAAAATTATCTACTGCACCCAAGTTATTTTTATCCAGAATCCATGTTATCGATTCATTTTATCCGCAATGAATACGCTGGAAATTTTCAGCTTGTCTTTCGAGATTTGAATCAGGATTTTAGTGTTAGCACAGCATCACCAAGTTTAGAGCAGATCGAAAATTATATTTTTGCCTCATATTCGGATTTTTTTATGAAGCATGATGCCTTACAGCCCGCTTATAGTGAATACCGACAACTTAAGTTTAGCAATGAGCCAATAAAAATCGAATTGTGGAAAAATCAGACTAAACCAATGTCAAATCAGGAAATTCAAGTCGTTGTAAAACAAAAAAAGAAACGTGTATTGGTATGGATAATCCCGTGTTTGCTCATCATCCTTTTATCATCTTTGTTTGTTTCGCCAGTAGCAAGGGTTGCATTATTTATTCTATGTATTTATACCTGTTTAATTTATTTCGAATATACATCCAATCAAAGTAAATTTTATCAGCGCTGTGTTCCTCAACTTTAATTATCTGAATGATGATTTGGCTTTTTTAGAAAATAGAGGAAGGATGATTCACAAATTATTCTGCTTACAATAAAAAAATCCCCGATCAGTCGGGGATTTTTTTATCTAAATATTTAAGGATTGTCACGCTGACGCATACGTGGCTTATACAGCAGACGATAGGTCACTGCCAGAATAATCAACCATAAAGGACTGATCATCAGAGCCTTTAAGGTATCGGGTTCCAGACTTAGAATAATCAATGCAAACAATAAGAATGCTAATACCACATAAGACATCCATACTCCACCCGGCATTTTAAAGGTCGAAGCGGCATGCTTTTGCGGTTGCTGCTTACGGTAACGGATGTAGCACACCATGATGATACTCCAGATACTAATAAACAGGATCACACACAGCGAACTTGCCAGAGTAAAAGCTTCCATCGTGTTTGGTACAAAATACTGAAATGCCGCCCCCAACATAATAAAAGCACAGGAGAAAAATAACCCTGTGGCTGGTACTGCCCGACTAGATAACCGCGCCAAAGCCTGAGGCGCCTGTCCATCACGTGCCAAACCAAACAACATACGACTGGTCGAGAATACGCCACTGTTCATAGAGGACATCACTGACGACAATACCACCAGGTTCATGATAATGGCTGAAGTTGGAATACCGGCATACAGGAACAAACTCACAAACGGACTTTGATCCGCAGGAATCAGATGCCATGGTGTAACCGACATGATCATCAGCAACGATAATACATAGAACAGAATGATCCGCGTAGGAATGGCGTTGACCGCTTTGGGTAAGTTCTTTTCCGGATCTTTTGTTTCTGCCGCCATGGTGCCGAGCAGCTCCACCCCGACAAAGGCAAACATGGCAATCTGGAAGCCTGCCAGAAAACCAGTAAAACCTTTGGGAAATAAGCCACCATGTGCCCAGACATTACTAAAGCTGGCGACGGCGCCACTCGGTGCCTGAAAACCGCTAAACACCATATAACCACCGACAAAGATCAAACCAAGAATGGCTAAAATCTTGATTAGTGCGAACCAGAATTCAATCTCACCAAACAGTTTTACCGTCACCAGGTTAATCGCGAGAATAAACAGCACACAACCCACACTAATCATGGCCTGCCCCATCGGGGTAAAGGCCATGCCTTCGGGCAGCCAGAAACTCAGATAGTTAATAATCGCCGCGAGATCGGCAATCCCTACCAGCACCCAACCCAGCCAGTACGACCAGCCAATATAATAGCCAGCACCCGGCCCGATTAGGTCATGAGCCATATCAATAAAGGATTTGTAATGCAGATTAGACAACAGCATTTCACCCAACGCACGCATCAGGAAGAAGAACATGCCACCAATGATCATATAAATGATCAAAATTGAAGGGCCTGCCAGAAAGATGGTCTTTCCCGATCCCATAAACAGGCCAGTACCGATACAGCCACCAATGGCGATTAACTGCAAATGTCGGTTAGAGAGTTTTCGTTGCAACTCATGCGGCGACGATTTTACGTCTTCTGTGCTCGGGGTGGTTTTCATTTTTACATCCTTTTTAATCTTTACAACAGCATCAAGCTGAATTTACAACGTTCAGTCCTCGAACGCTTATTATGACATTTTCATACTTTTTACTGCGATGTTCAGTGAGATTTACTGCACTAAAACGACTTAAATGATTGCAGGGGAGATTTCAACATTAAAAATTAAATTAAGCTCGAGCTGCAATGACTGCAATTTCAATCAGCCAGTCCGGATTAACCAAATCTGCCTGAATCGTGGCACGTGCCGGCGTGCCATGACCTTGTAACCACTCTACCCAAAGCTGATTCACAGTTTGAAAATCATCCAGATTTTTCACGAACAGTTGTGCAGAAAGCAACTGGCTTTTATCAGTATTGGCCAATGCAAGCAATTCCTCAATTTTTGCAAAGACTTCCAGTGTTTGTCCGCGTACATCCAGATCCGTGCTATTCGGCACCTGACCCGATAGATACACGGTTTGCTGATGAATCGTCACCGCACTCATGATTTGATTGCTGTTGAGTCGCTGAATAGCTGTATTGTCCTGTCTCATGTTGATCTTCCTTGTTTGGGATATTGAAATAAAATTTAAATTAAAAATTTAAGCGTCAATCTGGAAATGAACCCGAGCGGTCACTGCACACATCAGCTCATAGCCGATGGTACCTGAACTGGCCGCCACGTCATCAATCGGCAAAACCACACCTTGGGAAGATTGCCCCCAAAGTACCACTTCACTACCGACATTCGTCTGCGGCAGTGCAGTCAGATCTACGGCCAGCATATCCATACTGACCCGACCTAATGTCTGTGTTTTGATTGAATCGACCAGCACAGGCGTACCCGTCGCCGATAGTCGTTGATAACCATCCGCATAACCACAGGCCACAATCCCGATCCGCATTTCCTGCGTGGCAATAAATTTGGAACCATAGCCAATGCTCTGACCTGACTGGATCATTTGAATGGCGATAATTTCACTGCGTAAGCTCATGCTCGGTTGCAGATTCCAGTCTTGAATCGTGTGTGTTGGATAATCTGGTGAACTGCCATACAGCATGATGCCGCTACGTACAATATCGGAATGAAGGGTTTGATGATGCCGCAGAATGGCTGCACTATTGCTGAGTGAGGTTTTACCCTCAAGTCCCTGAATGGTCTGGCTAAAAATCAGGTTTTGATGCTGAATCCCGTCCACGCTAAAACGCTGGCCATCCGCATCGGAGAAATGGGTCATATGGGTAATGGAACGGACAGTGTTCAGCTGTTGCAGCTCCTGCCAGATCTCTGCATATTGCTGCGGCTCGAAACCCAGACGGTTCATGCCACTGTTCATTTTCAAATACACATCAAACTGTGCATCCGGCGCTATTTCGGCAAACTGTTTCAGCCATTGCACTTGATGTCGGGAATGAATGGCAAAGCTCATTTCATGCTTCACACATGCAAATAAATCCTCAAAAGCGAAAATACCTTCGAGCAACATTAGCGGCTTCTTGCATCCCAGCGCACGTAGCCGCGCGCCCTCTTCAATATCCAGAAAGGCAAAACCGTCTGCACCTTCAAGTCCAGCATAGACACGTTCAATCCCGTGCCCATAGGCATTGGCCTTGACCACGGCAAATACCTGACTATTGGGCATACATTGGCGCGCCACACTTAAATTATGCGCAAGCGCCTGTTGATGGATAATTGCAGTAATGGGACGTGGCATACATTCCTCCTTGAATATTCCGCCTCAGATAGTCTTAAGCCGCCTGGTGATAGCGCGCCAATGAAAGACCTTCAGTGCTGATTTCAGGATCACGGGCCAAGACCAGATCGCTGATTAATTTCCCTGAACCGCAGGCCATGGTCCAACCCAGCGTGCCATGTCCAGTATTCAGGAACAGGTTTTTAAAACGGGTTTTCCCAATAATTGGCGTACTGTCCGGGGTCATTGGACGCAGTCCTGTCCAGAAACTGGCCTGATTCATGTCTCCTCCAGGGAATAAATCACGGGTCACCATTTCCAGCGTGCCGCGACGATCTTCATTCAGACCCAAATTAAAACCACTCAGTTCAGCCATTCCCCCTACGCGGATGCGCTGGTCGAAACGGGTAATCGCAATTTTATAGGTTTCATCCAGTACTGTAGATTGTGGTGCATAGGCCGGATCTAAAATCGGAATGGTCAGTGAATAACCTTTCACCGGATAGACCGGTAAATTCAGTTCAAGCGGTTTGAGGAAATCACGTGAATAACTACCAAAGGCCAGCACATATTTATCTGCCGTGAGTACCTGACCATTCACCAGAACACCTTTGATCTGGTCACCTTCTACAATCAGCTTTTCAACGTTTTGATTAAACTTAAACTCTACACCCATCCCTTTGGCATGTTCTGCCAGAGCATTGGTAAACAGATAGCAGTCACCTGTTTCATCATTGGGTAAATGCAGACCGCCTACCAGTTTGTCTTTTGCCTGTGCCAATGCCGGTTCTACACGCGCCAATCCATCGCGGTCCAGTAGTTCAAATTCAACTCCGGTTTCTTTCAGAACTTCAATATCGCGCTGCACCGCATCCAGCTGCGCATCTTTACGGAAAATCTGCAAAGTGCCTTTTGAACGGTTTTCATAAGAGATGCCAATATCACGGCGCAAATTACGCAAACAGTCACGGCTATATTCAGCCACACGCACCATCCGTTCTTTATTGACTGCATAATGCTGGGCATTACAGTTTTTCAGCATTTGTGCCATCCACTGCAATTGCCACAAGCTGCCATCGACATTAATCGCCAACGGTGCATGATGCTGAAACATCCATTTGACTGCCTTAAATGGAATACCTGGTGCAGCCCAAGGGGTCGAGTATCCTGGAGAAATCTGCCCGGCATTACCGAAGCTGGTTTCTTGCGCCGGACCTGCCTGACGATCCAACACAGTCACGGTTGCTCCCTGCTGCGCCAGATAGTAAGCGCTTGCCACACCAATCACACCACTACCCAAAACTAATACGCGCATTACCTTAACCCTCAAACATCTTTTCAGTTTATTTCACTAGTATATTTTTGCTTTAATAGTTAAATTCACTATATTCAGACTGTATATTCAGTGGAATAAATATTTTTTCGGGCAGAATTAAAAAAAAGAGGGAAATATTGATGCGCAAATTAGACCGCATTGACCGCATGATTCTGGATATCCTGCAACGCGATGGCCGGATTGCCATTAGCGAACTTGCAGCACGCGTCAATCTATCGACCACGCCCTGTTCAGAACGGGTAAAACGGCTAGAGCGCGAAGGCATTATCATGGGCTATTACGCCCGTTTAAATCCGGAAATGCTGGAGCGCAACCTGCTGGTTTTTCTGGAAATTAAACTCTCAGCCAAATCAGGTGATGTCTTTGATCAGGTGGCTCGTAATCTGACTGAGATTCCAGAAGTCCTGGAATGCCATTTAATTTCCGGTGATTTTGATTATCTGGTCAAAGCGCGTTTAAAAGAAATGAGTGCTTATCGGCGTTTACTGGGGGATTTACTGAAAAAACTGCCCGCTTCCGCCTCCTCGCACAGTTATGTGGTGATGGAAGAAGTCAAAGAAAGTTTATATCTGGATCTTGGCGGGTAATTATTTTTATCTTTCAACATTCAGCGCTCAAGCTGTTTCTAAAAAAATAATGCCCCAAATGGGGCATTATGGTGAACAATATATTTAGATATTTATTTTCGACTTAAAAATCAGGCCGGAATACGCAATACCTGTCCCGGGAAAATATCATCAGCATCTTTGAGCAATGGGCGATTGGCCTCAAAGATCTTATTGTACTGATTGGCATCACCATAAAATTCTTTCGAGATTTTTGACAAGCTATCCCCCGATTTTACCGTATAGAATTTGCTTTCCGGTTCAGGGCTGCTGACCGTAAGCTGATCATCCACTTTGGCCACATGATCAATATTCCCCACCGCCAGAATAATTTTTTCACGATCGGCCTGACTTTGCACCTGACCTCTGACCGTGGCCAGATCCGAGGTTGAATTATAACTGATGGATAAGCCCGTGATCGGAAGACCCAGACCTTTTACATGGCCCAGTAATTTATTTGCGACTTCTTGGGCAGAAGGCTCTGCGGGCTGTGCTGCTGCGGCTGGAGTAGTATTTGCTGGTGCGGCCTGCGGCTCTGCGGCAGCTGTATTTTTCTTACCGATACCTTTTACAAAATCAAAAAGACCCATATGGAACTCCATTCTTGTTGTTAATGTCATATCACTCTTATTTTTATAATGAAAATAGCCAAGGCATAGTTAGTCATTGGTGACAGAAAGGTAATCGATTGTAAAATTTCCATTTAGGTGAAAAGCAGACACAAAAAAACCACCGAGAGGGTGGTCTTTATGCTCAGCAAAGCTGAAATCGGCGATTAACCCAGTTTCTTAGAAACATAGTCAATTGCAGATTGAACAGTTGTGATTTCGTTAGAATCTTCATCAGGAATCGTGATGTCGAAATCATTTTCGAAAGACATAACCAGTTCAACTAGATCTAGAGAATCTGCACCTAAGTCATCCATGAAAGACGCTTCGTTTTTAATCTCTTCGATTTTGATACCAAGTTGTTCTGCAACTGCTTGCTTAACACGTTGTTCGATATCGCTCACAGGAATTCTCCTCATTGCTTGTGGCGTTTTTAATGCCGTTAGTTTAATTGAATCTAAAAAATTTGGAAAGTTTATACTTGAGCTTAGCTCATGTATAAGCCCCCATTTACATGCATAACTGTACCAGTAATGTAACTGGCTTTGTCTGAAGCCAGGAAACTTACAGCATTTGCGATATCTTGTGGGTCACCCAAACGGTTTAACGCCACTTGCTCAGTCATTTTTTTACGAATTTCTTCGCTTAACTGTTCCGTCATTTCAGTTGCAATAAACCCTGGTGCGACCGAGTTAACCGTAATCTGACGGCTACCCATCTCTTTGGCTAAACTACGACTAAAGGCTTCAATTCCGGCTTTGGCAGCAGAATAGTTGGCCTGCCCCGGGTTGGCAAAGTGTGCCACCACAGAGCTGATGTTAATGATGCGACCGAAACGTGCCTTGGTCATGCCTTTGAGTACACGCTTAGACAAACGGTAAACTGCTTTCAGGTGAATATTTAAAATATCATCCCAGTCATCTTCAGACATACGCAGCAGCAAATTGTCTTTGGTAATACCAGCATTATTGACCAACGCAAGGACTGGACCATAGTTCTGTTCAATGTCCGTTACCAGCGCATCAATCGCAGCACCATCACGTACATCTAGTACTTTTCCAGCGCCATTTTCAGCAAACTGTGCCGATAATTTTTCCGCACCTGCTTCAGACGTTGCAGTACCTACGACAAAATAACCGTCTTGAATCAACTGTCGTGCGATCGCAGCACCAATACCACGACTTGCACCTGTTACTAGAGCAACTTTACGTTCCTGTGTCATGCACTTTTCCCTTCTGCCGCCAATACGGTGTTTAATGCATCTTCCAGACGGGATTGACTGTCTAGTGGAAGTGCTTTTTGAATATTCGGCAAGCGTTTCGCCAAGTTGGTCAATACATTACCCGGACCACATTCTACGATGTACTCAATCCCTTCATCTTGAAGGAATTGTAAGGTTTTGGTCCATTGTACCGACTCATAAAGTTGCGCGGTCAATGCCTGACGCAATTCATCTACATTGGTTGCCGCTTGCGCACCCACATTTTGTAATACAGGAATGCGTGGTAGCTCAATGGCGGTTTGTTCCAATGCTGGCGCAAACTGTTCTGCCGCAGGTTTCATCAATGAACAATGCGATGGAACCGATACTGGTAGTGCAATGGCTTTACCGCCATTTTCTTTGGCTAATGCCATCACTGCTTCAACGCGATCTTTATTGCCTGCAACGACAACCTGCCCTTGCGCATTGTAGTTGGCTGCTTCAACCGAGCCTTCGCCTGCTGCAGTTGCTTGTGCACACAGCTCAATCACTTTGGCATCATCCAGACCCAAAATGGCAGCCATCGCACCCACACCCTGAGGTACTGCAGTCTGCATGAGTTTGCCACGCAGGTTCACCAACTTCGCAGCATCACCCAAGCTTAAAGCACCCGATGCGACCAATGCACTGTATTCGCCCAGTGAATGGCCTGCCAGATATTTCGGTGCTACACCGCCAGATTCCAACCACACGCGCCATAAGGCAATACTTGCAGTCAGCAATACCGGCTGGGTAAATTCAGTTTGATCCAGACCTTCGCCAGTTTGCGCAATCTGCCACAGATCAAAACCGACGGCTTCAGATGCTTCTGCAAATGTCTCGCGAATACTCGCAAACTGTTCTGCAAGCTCAGCCAGCATACCGGCCTTTTGTGAACCCTGACCCGGAAACACAAATGCAGTTTTTGTTGCTGGCGCTGCTTGTTCGAGTGGTGTAGCAGACATAATAAAATCCTTTCATTCAAGAGGTGTGCTTCTTCAATCCTAACAAGAAGACTGACCAATAAGACCACCTAAATCATTGTGGAGCGCAATTTAGCATGTAATTTTGTCGGCGGTAATTGCCAAATACAACAAAAAACCGATACACCTAAAAATCAAAGACAAAAAAAAGGGAGCTAAATGCTCCCATTTTTTCTACTAAGCTTGACGCTTAATACATCACCAATTATTCAGCAGATGCTTTAGCGAATAATTGACGACCACGGTAGATACCATCTTTAGATACGTGGTGACGACGGTGAGTCTCGCCAGTAGCTTGGTCTACAGTTAATGCATTCTCGGTTAAAGCGTCATGTGAACGGCGCATGTCACGGCGAGAGCGACTTTTACGGTTTTGCTGAACGGCCATGATGGCTCCTTACAAAGATCGAAAAAATGGATCAGAACAAATTCGATTGTCTTATACACAAGAGTATAACACAAAAATTAGTTAAGTTTACCCTTCAAAGCAGCCAAAACTTCAAACGGGTTGTCCCGTTTTTCTTCAGCCACTTCTTCTACGGCAGGTTGATGCTTATGTTCACAAAACTCATGTTTAGGCGACAACGGCATCAACAATAACAGTTCATCTTCTATCAGCGCGAGTAAATCAGCGGTCGCCGGTGCATCATAATCACCTTTGGTCGTTGCTTCACTTTCACCTAGGACGATGAAATCAGCATCCTCATCCAAGCGCTCTATCAGTGACTCATCATCCACAAGTGCCAAATGGAACGATGAAACCAGTTCAATTTCTACAGTTTCCAGACAACGCTGGCATTCCATAGGAACTTTTGTTTCAACGTGACCATCTAGCCATGCAATACGATGATAGGCATCCATTGATAGCTTACAGTCTATGTTAATCAATTGATCATCAATTGATCCAACAGCTTCACGAGCGATACGAACAAAGCGGGATAAAGGCAGTTGACCTGACCATTTAAAGCCCTGTTCAGCCCATTTAAACGGCTCAATCTGTGCCGGAAAGGTATTTGCTGACATAATTAAGGCGGCAATTCTACAAATTCATCAGTACTCTGTCAAAGATTAAGATACAATTTTGTACTTATTTCGACAGACCATTTGGGTAACTCAAGTCATGCATCTGTTGCAGCCGCAAACAGAAGTGAATGTTTCATCACTCGTTAGCACAATTCCAAGCCTTGATTCTGACAGTTCAACACAACAAGTGCAACTCTCGCCATGGGCGAATTTATCGTCAGAAGCGCAGCAGGTGGACTGGCTCATCTTACACTTTAATCACTGGTTCTCCCATTTAAATGTCACTTTAGTGCGTGGCGAATTTGAACCAGAATATTTCCCTGCAAGTACAAACAGTCCTGCCCGGATCCAGTTTGCCCATGGTTTCTTTAATAGCGCTTTGCATGAAATCAGCCACTGGACCATTGCCGGAGACAAACGCCGCCTGCTGCCTGATCTGGGTTACTGGTATGCCCCGGATGGGCGGACCCGTGAACAGCAGGCTTTATTTGAACAGGTGGAAATCAAGCCACAGGCAATTGAGTGGATGTTTGCCCAGGCTTTTGGCCGTAAATTTCGGGTTTCTTTGGATAACCTGACTGGCGACGGCGGTGATGGTGCCAGCTTTAAAGATAATGTCTACGCTCAAGTACAGGCTTATTTTAATGGTACAGCCAAACTTCCATGTGATGCAGCGCGCTTTATCCAATGTATCTGTATCTGCATCAGAGGTGGCAAAAGTTTACAATCTGATGAATTTATACGTGAAATACTTGATTAAATTACACAAATCTACCTTTTTTATGATTGCCAGATCTTGTCTGAGCGCCACATAATAAGCCATTAGCCCAAGCTTGGAGTAGTCTCTATGCTGCATTTACGCGTACACCCCGACAATCCGCAACCCCGCTTAATCAGTCAGGCAGTGGAACGTATCCGTGCGGGTGATGTGGTGGTCTATCCCACTGATGCGGCCTATGCGATTGGTTGCCAGATTGGAAACAAGAGTGCCATGGAGCGGATTGCGCAAATTCGTGGTCTGGGCCCAAAGCATCAATATGCGATTCTGTGCTGTGATTTGTCCGATATTGCCACTTATGCCAAGGTGGACAATGCCATGTACCGTTTGCTAAAAAATAATACACCAGCCATCACGACCTTTATTTTACCTGCGACCAGCGAAGTCCCACGTCGATTGATGCATCCCAAGAAGAAAACCATTGGTCTGCGCATTCCGAATAATCCGGTGTGTCAAATGTTACTGAAAGAACTCGGTGAACCGCTGTTGACCTCTACCCTAATTTTACCGGGTCAGACTGACCCACTCGATGATCCTTATGATATTGAAATGCAGCTGGGCAAACGCATTGATGTTTTTGTAGATAGTGGTTTAGGCACCTTGAGCACGACCTCTATTGTAGATTTATCTGGTGATCATCCAGAAGTGATTCGTCGTGGTATGGGAGATGTCAGCGCCTTTGAATAAATGAGGTCTGAGAATTTCCTACAAACATTGAAGGAGTCAGAATAAATGGATTTATTTTACTTGCTCCTGAATCAGCATGAATTTTCTGTACAGGATTTCATCTATGCAGAACTGCCTTGGACACTGCAATCCAAGGCAGCCCTGGTCGAAGCACATCCTTCTCCCCATCTCACTATAAATATTGATCATACTGAGTACCAATTTTTCCTGACGTTGGCTCTAGTGAGACAGTTGTTGCAGATCTATTCAAACCAGAACGTATGCCTGGCAGAGACTTGCCAACGTATCATTGAATTTGCGACCAAGGAATACAATCATTCCTCACCATGAAAATCTAAAACAGCATATGGTGAGAGGTTGCAGTTCTATTCTTTTCAATTCGGCAGATATGCAGTGGCTGGCAAAGACAGTTTAGGAATCTGAACTACGTTCATAATGACGAACCGCAATGAAATTTGGACATTGCGATAGCTTCTGTTCATGATGCATGAGCTCTTCACCCAGTTTATTTTTCAGATACACATGAAAAACAATCTGATCTTCTTCCAGTACATTCAGCATCGCCGTACGTGCTTTGGGTTCCATGACTTTAAAGGAATTGATCGACTCACAAGACATGGCTTGCATATCCAGTTTAATCCGCTCATCCAGCTGGTCGCCCTCATAAGCCATATGCCGCATGTAAAAACGAATATTGGGATATTGGTCCAGCACACTAAAATCCATTTTCATGGCCTGCATGACAGGTCGGGCCTGTTCCGCAAAAGCTGAAAATCCACCTGATTTCAGTCCTGTGCGTGCTTCATCTTCAAGCTGCATAATCTGATATTTGGGGTAAGCCCAAAATCCCCCGAATGCGATCATCCCAATAACAACCAGAATAAGTGGCATACTTTCTTCACCTTTTTATTGATTTTTGTGATTCTTGACTATTTTTCGAGAGTATAGCGGTATTTTTGACCAAAAATTACGGGGAAATATTTTATTAATACTTATTAATTTTATGTTTTTTAATGGGAAATCCGTTTAAAAATCATTCGATATCTGCCAGCTAGCTTATTTACTCTTTTGAGGAGAATCACTGTATTGATCGAGTTTTGAAGTGAATCAACTGGCATCATCTACCAGATACGCTTAATTATGAGAGCCAATTTAAAGTGAAAATCACCGCTGCATTTCCCGCCCGGTTCTACCGTTTTTCTCGTTGCTATTTTTAAATCGTAGATAAATTCCATTATTTTTTTAAGTTTTTATGGCTTTGACGGCTTATTTAATTTATTTAAAGTTACTTTTCCAGTACAATGACAACGCTTAATCCTGTGCTTTTCTTTCGATCAGATACCGAAAATCAAGCCTTTGCATGCCTTTGAAAATTCGCGTGGCCTATAATTGTAATGACTCAAATTATCCATAACACTATGGAATCTGCTCCGCACATTCGGGTTCTGGATGAATGGCAGGATACAATTCCAGAGGATCTGTACATTCCTCCAGCGGCATTTGAAATCTTATTAGAACATTTTGAAGGCCCACTCGACTTTTTAATTTACCTGATTCAAAAAAACGGTTTTGATCTGTTACAGGTCGATATCGCGCCGATTGCAGCGCAGTATTTGTCTTATATGGACGCGATGAAATCCCTGAACATCGAGCTGACGGCCGACTATATGGTGATGGCAGCCTTACTGGCAGATCTGAAATCACGTTTGCTGTTACCTAAACCGAAAAGCCTGGCTGCGATTGAACAGGATCCAAAACAAGAACTGATTGACCGTTTAGAAAATTATTTAAGAATTAGACAGGCAGCAGAACGTCTGGGCCAGATGCCGATTCTGGAACGTGACACTTTCACGACCAATGTCAGTCTGGGTGAAATCCAGCAGCCGAATGAAGGCTATTCAAGCGATTTATTGCGTGATGCCTTGCTTTGTATATTTAACCGTCCTGAACCCGTGATTCATCAGGTACAACAGGAACCGGTACTGTTGGAAGAACGGATTGCCTATATTGAAAGTTGTATTGAAACTGGCGACGTACTCAGTTTCAAAGAGTTGTTAAAACCGAGCCAAGGCCGTATGGGTATGGTGGTGACCTTTATGGCGGTACTGGAACTGACCCGACAACAAAAAATTCAGATTATTGCTACAGGTATTGAAGCCCCGCTCGCGATTCAAGGAGCCAGCCAATGACACCCGATCAAAATACGCTGTTATCTGCAGAAGATAATCTGCATGAAGTATTGATGCAGCTTGAAGCCATTATTTTTGCCAGCGACTCTGCGGTTTCATTGGCTCGTCTGAAAGAAACTTTTCAGGATCGCTATAGCAAGCAGGAATTACGCCAGTATTTACAACAACTTTCCATGCTGATGCATGGTCGTTCAATCGAACTGATTGAAACAGCACAAGGTTATCGTTTTCAAGTGCGTGCAAAATATCGTAATATTATTGCACAGACCTGGCCTGAGCGACCGGCTCGCTTGTCGCCTTCATTACTGGAGACGCTTGCGGTGATTGCCTATCACCAGCCAGTGACTCGAGCGGATATTGAACAGATTCGTGGTGTCACGAATAACAGTCAAAACTTGCGTACGCTGTTTGACTGGAACTGGATTAAAGAGTCTGGATTTCGTGAACTCCCTGGAAGACCTGCGTTGTTAATGACAACGCCACAATTTTTAAATGCGTTTGGCCTGAATAGTTTGGGCCAATTGCCTCCCCTGCAGGATGCCAAGGAAGCTTTTATGGCCCTCGATGCGAATGCACCGAAGTCATAAATAGGTGAACTGTTGATAATTATTTCTAAGGTTATGCTGTCATGAGTGAAAAGTTGCAAAAGGTGCTTGCACGCGTTGGTTTGGGTTCTCGCCGTTATATGGAAGAAGTCATTGCCGCGGGTCGTGTAAGTGTCAACGGGCAAATTGCCCAAGTGGGTGAACGAATCGAACCAGGTGATGAGCTTCGCATCGATGGTCGTAAAGTTGCCTTCCAGATTGAAGACGAAATCCGTCGTCGTGTCATTATTTACTACAAGCCTGAAGGCGAGATCTGCTCACGTAGCGATCCTGAAAACCGTCCGACTGTATTTGAACAGCTGCCTGCTATTCCGGGCGATCGCTGGGTAATGGTGGGTCGTCTGGATATTAACTCGACCGGTCTGCTTTTATTCACAAATGATGGTGAACTTGCGAATCGCTTGATGCACCCATCGAATGAAATCGAACGTGAATATGCAGTTCGTGTCATGGGTGAAGTTACACCACAAATTCGTAACAACATGCTCAAAGGCGTGGTGCTAGACGATGGTCCGGCAAAATTCGAATCTTTCTCTGAACTCGGTGGTGACGGGATCAACCGTTGGTTCCAGGTGGTAGTAAAAGAAGGTCGTAACCGTGAAGTACGTCGTATCTTTGAATCACAAGGCCTGAAAGTCAGCCGTCTACTGCGTACCCGTTATGGTACTGTGATTTTGCCACGCGAACTGCGTACCGGTCGCTGGATTGAACTGGATAAAAACGATATCGACAACCTGACCAAAGCTGTGGAATTAAAGCCACGTCAAGGTACTGGCTTGTTTGGTATGGCGAAACGCCGTAACGAGCGTATGCAGGACAAACCGATGGCTGCACGCCGTGGTGGTTTCTTGCGTCAGCAACGTCGTGACAGCGATGAGCAACCACAAAATAATACTGGCCGTGAACGCCGTGATGACAATGCTTATGGTCGTCGTGACAGAGCTGAAAACCAGAATGGCACTCAGTTCGTTCGTCGTGAAAATCGTCCGGATCAAGGTTTCGGCCGCCGTGAAGAGCGTGATGAAAATGCACCGCGTCGTCCATATGGTGTCAACAAAGGCTTTAAAAAATTTTAATTAAGATAAATAAAAAAAAGTCAGGCACATTGCCTGACTTTTTTATGTCTTATGCATCAGGCACTTTGTGGAATCCCTTGCGGGATAGCACCGAGTAAACGCTTGGTATATTCATGCTGTGGCGATTGATACAGCTCATCTGAATTGGCGATTTCTACCAGTTCCCCATGATTCATCACCATGATCTGATCTGAAATATATTTTACTACCGACAAATCATGCGAAATAAAGATATAGCTCAGACCAAATTCATCCTGTAAGTCTTGCAGTAAATTCAGCACTTGCGCCTGTACTGATACATCCAGCGCCGAGACCGATTCATCACAGATTAAAATCTCGGGTTTTAAGGTCAGGCAGCGTGCAATTGCAATCCGCTGACGCTGACCACCAGAAAACTCATGCGGATAACGATAAAAAGCCTGTGCAGGCAAGCTGACCCTCTCCAACAAGTCTAAAGCCATTTGTTTGCGTTCGGCATCATCCTGACCAATCTTGTGAATCTGCATCGGTTCCATCAGGATTTGTCCAACAGTAAAACGTGGATTCAGCGAAGCATAGGGATTCTGGAATATGATCTGGATTTTACGTTGATACTGGGTAAATTCCTGTTCCGACATATCCAGAATATCCCGCCCCTGAAACAGTGCCTTACCACCTGTAGCCTGTTGCAGACGCATCAGTAATAAACCGATGGTGGTTTTACCCGAACCGGACTCCCCGACCAGCCCCAAGGTTTTTCCTTTGGCCAGCTGGAAAGAAACTCCTTTTACTGCTTGAAACTCATCTTTGCCAAACAGTCCTTTACGACTATAAAAAGATTTTTTCAGATCCCGTACATCCAGAATAATTTCCTCTCCGCCTTTTAGTCCACGTGAACGTTGCGGAAGCTGAGTATTCAGGCGGATATCTTCCAGCCAGGTTGAGCCATCCTGTTTCATAAAATCACTAATCATCGGCAAACGTAGCGGACGTTGCGAGAGTTGCGGGCGGCAGTGCAACAAGGCTTTGGTATACATGTCCTGAGGCCGGTCCAGCACCTCCCGAACCGGACCCTGTTCACGGATTTCCCCATGGCGCATCACAATAACCTGATCGGCAATTTCACCAACCAATGCTAAATCATGGGTAATAAACAGCATCGACATCTGGCGACGCTGACGCAGCGATTCCAGCAAGTCCAGAATCTGCTTTTGAATAGTCACATCCAGAGCGGTGGTCGGTTCATCTGCAATCAATAGTTTAGGCTCACAGGCAATGGCCATGGCAATCATGACGCGTTGCTGCTGTCCACCGGAAAGCTGCCCCGGATAGGCATCAATTTTAGTTTCTGGCGCAGGGATCCCCACTTCTTTGAGCAGTTCCAGGGTACGTTGCCGCGCCTGTTTTTTATTCATGCCCAAATGTAGTTGCAGGATTTCTGCAATCTGCATGCCTACTGTAAATACCGGATTTAGCGAAGACATCGGCTCCTGAAAAATCATGGCAATGTCTTTGCCACACATCTGGCGCATTTCACGGGTTTTAAGCTTGAGCAGGTTTTTCCCTTCAAAGATGATCTGGCTATCTTCTGAAATACGTGCGCTTTCTGCCGGAAGCAGGCCCATAGTGGCGAGGGAAGTGACCGACTTGCCACTCCCCGATTCGCCTACCAGTGCAACCGTGGTATTGGCCGGAATCTCGAAAGAAACTCCTTTTACGGTTTCAATATATTCTTTATTTTCACCTTTAAAACTGACTCGCAGATTTTCTACGCGAAGTAGCGCAGGTGCTGTGCTTGGAGTGATTTCAGACATCGTTGCGCTCCTATTTCAGTTTTGGATCTAATGCATCACGGAGTGCATCGGTAAACATCGAGAAAGCAGTTACCAATACCGCCATGGCGATTGAGGCTGCCGCCAGTTGCCACCATTTACCCAAAATCAGCTCGCTTTGTGCTTCATTTAGCATACTGCCCCATGACACTACCCCGATAGGCACACCGAAACCGAGGAAGCTCAAAATGACTTCGGACTTGATAAATGCCACCACCAGAATAGACATCTGTACCAGGGCAATATGGCTGACATTGGGAAAAATATGGACAAACATACGACGCATATTACTCACGCCAATCGCCTTGGCAGCCAGCACATATTCACGTGCCGTATGCTTCATGTATTCAGCACGAACCAAACGGAAGACCCCGGTCCAGCCAGTCAGACCTAAAATCAGGATGATTGATAAAATACCTTTCTGCTGTAACACTGCGGCAATGGCCAAAACCAGCAACAGATAGGGAATCGAGGTAAAGATATTATAGAACCAGTTTAGGACATCATCGACCCAGCCACCAAAGTAACCTGCTATTGCACCCAGTGCAGTCCCAATCAGTACAGCGACAAAAGCTGCAATCAGTCCAACCAGAATCGAGGTTTCAGCCCCCTTAATGGTTTTCTGTAAAACATCCTGACCCCATTTATCGGCGCCAAAGACCAGACTTTGCTTGAGTTCCCCACTTTCATCCATAAGCTGGCCGCCGAGCTCCTGATTAATGGCCTTCATGTCTTCTGCCAGCGGATCGACCACTCCATAATAATCGATGCCTGCACCTGCACCCTGCTCAGCAGCAATTTCAGCATTCAATTCAGCAATGACATCTTTTAAAGGATCAACTGGATTGACCGGTAAAGGCACAGATTCCGTGCCCTGCTCTGTATCAGATGCAACCGGAACTGGCGCTGCACTGATAAAACTCGGCGGTGCATAGCTGACCGCCACTTCTTTATTCCAGTCTTTGGCAATTAGGCCGCTCATTGACAGTACCAGCAGCAGCAGATAAAACAGCACCACATACAGGGAAAACATGGCAATCCGGTCACGTTTCAAACGGCGCATGGCCAGTTGCCATAATCCTGTTGAAGCCGATTCAGGTACTGCTTCAGCCGCTTGTTCTTTTTTAAATATCGCACTCAGCATAATTCACCTACTTCAACTGTACACGCGGATCGACCCATTTATAGATCAGATCGGCAATCAGGTTGAATATCATGGTCGCAGCAGCAACATAGACCGTAATGGCTTTAATCACAGGAAAATCGGAACGTTCTACCGCAATAATGACTTCACGGCCAATTCCAGGAATACCAAAAAAACGTTCAATCAGGAAAGCACCGATCAGCAGTGCCGGAAGTCCTGCCATGACATCGGTAATAATCGGAATCGAGGCATTGCGCAAGACATGCACGCCCATGATACGGTTTTCACCCAGGCCTTTGGCACGCGCAGTACGTACATAGTCCTGATTGACTTCATCCAGTACGAAACTACGATACAGGCGTAGTGTTGGTGCAATACTTACCACCAACATAATCAGCACAGGTAACAAGGCATATTTGAAAAGATTATCGGCGAAATTATCACTCCAGCCCTGTACCGGAAACCAGCTCAATTCATAAGCCAGGAAATACTGGAACACGATGATGTATACCAGAATACTGATCGACATACCGATCGTACACAGCATCATGATCATGCGATCAGTCAAAGAACCACGAACCGAAGCCACCCCCAAAGCCAAAATGATAGAAATAATAGTTTGCAGAATGGTCAGTGGAATCAAAATGGTCAGTGAGGGCCCCAAACGGGTAGTGATAATCTGTGCCACCGACTCCCCGGTGCTCCAGCTCACCCCATAATCAAAGGTTAAAATCTGCTTGATAAAGATCCAGAGTTGTACGTAATACGGTTGATCCACACCCAGTTGCTGACGGATGTTTTCAATCTGTTCCGCATTGGCCATTTTACCGGCCAGAATATAGGCAGGGTCTCCGCCTACCCAGTTAAACAGCAGGAATATCAGCAAAATCACCCCGAGCATGGTCGGGATCATTTGCCAAAGCCGTCGAATAATATATGCCAGCATCGCTTGTCTTCCTTAATTTTTTCCAGAGATTTCATTAAAGAAAGCTTTGCTGTCCGGATCACGACCCAAGAAGTCTTTCACCATTTGCTCGCCATGCTTTTGACCACCTTGAGCCAGGACCGTATTGCGATAATGCGCACCGACTTTCTTGTCCATCAGCTGATCGCCAAAGGAAGAAAGCATATCCAGGGCAATGACCTCAGACCACATATAGCTATAGTAACCTGCCTGATAGCCGCCCATCAGATGCCCGAACTGTCCCGGGAACTGCTGACCGTTAACATAACCCAAGGCAGTTTTACCTTCCATATCCTGCCAGAGTTTTAAAGGCTCAATGTTTTTTGCATCTTTACCATGCAAGGCCATATCATATTGGGCATATAAAGCCTGACGGGCATAATGCAGGCCTCGGCCGTAATTCTTCACATTCTTTAAGCGCTCGGTCATGGCAGCATCCACCCGAGGACATGCTGGCTCACAGTAATCTGCTACTTTTGACAAGGTTTCCAGACGACGTGCCCACTCTTCGTACATCTGTGACGGCGCTTCAACAAAGTCACGCTCTACCGAAGTACCAGATTGTTCTGTATAGCGGGTTTTCGATAGAATCCCGTGCAAGGCATGACCCATTTCATGCACAAAGGTTTCCAGTTCGTTGCTGTTCAAGCCCTTACGGTTAAAATTGGTCACCAGTACCGATACCGGACGACGCTGATTCAGGGTACTGCCGCCATAAGCTCCCCAGACAGCTGCATGCCCATATTTGCCTTCACGCGGGTATTTATCGACATATAATCCGCCCAGAAATTCGCCCGTAGCTTTGTCATGTACCGCATAATATTCCACTTCATCATGCCAGGCCTTAACTTTCACCGGCTTGAACTCAATGCCATAGAGTTCCGAAGAAATAGCGAATAACCATTTTTGCGATGCTTCTGTCGGGAAATAATCCCGCAATTTTTCCTGGTCTACCTTGTATTTGGCCTGACGCAGTTTTTCACTCCAGTAACCCTGATTCCAGCGTGTAATTTCTGCTTTCTCTAGTGGAACTTTTAAAGTTTCAGCCTTGAACTGGCGTAATTGTTCTACATCCTGCTTTTCTAGAGGTGCAACTTTGGCATAAACCTCATCCAGAAAACCGTTCACTGCTTCCGGAGTTTTGGCCATGCGGAATTCAAGTGCAGAATGGGCATAGCTTTCCTTGTCAAAAAGTTGTGCCATTTCATAACGCAGATCAATGGCCTTTTTCATGAATTGCAGGTTTTGTTCGGTCCCGCGACGCGTGTAAGCGGTCTGGTAGCGTTTGCGTGCTTCATCATTTTCTGCCAGCTCCATAAAAGGCTGATATTCCGGATAATCAAAGCCAAGCAGATAATCACCCTTTTCATTTTTCTTTAAATTTGCGATGTAACTTTCTGGCAGGCCTTTCATTTCAGCTGGAGTAAATTCAACCTTTTCAGGGTTATCCCGCACATTTTTGGAAAAGTCCTGTCCCAGTTTGGTACTTTCTTCAATAATTTCTTTCAATCGTTTCTGTTTTTCTGTACTGAGTTGTACCCCGGTGTTTTCAAACTGCTCCAGAATATCTTCTAAAAATTTCTGATCAATCGGATCACTGGCTTTCAGTTTTTTGAACTGTCCATACAGTTTCGGATTCTGATACAGGGTGGTCTGGTATTTGCTGATTTTAAGTTCACAGTCATCGGCTGCCTGACGCAATACAGGATCCGGATCGACATTACTGTACAGCCCTACTGCTGCACCGAAATCCCGGGCTTTGGCATGCAACTCATCCCATTCAGCCAGATAAGGCCCTGCCTTGGCTTTATTTTTAATTTTCTTATTTTCAAATATCTGGATATCTTTTTGCATGGAGGCCAGACTGGCATCACATAAAGACGGAATTTCTGCAGCCTTGAATAATGGCAGCAGCTGTACTTGGGTATCTGCCGCTACACCTTGATATCCCCCCATCATCATTAAACATAAGGTACTTAATTTTAAAGATTTTGATTTCATATTCATCTCCAGATTTTTTCTTACTTTTTCGTATTAATATCGATATACATCCATTCTGAAGACAGAATCGGATGGGACTTATGTCCAATAATTTGGGGTTGGGTCAAAGCGTTACGGTAGGTGCTATAGAGCATCAAGGTCGGCATGTTGACTTCCAGAATCCGGGTCATTTTGCGGTAGAGCAGATCACGCTCCGGTCCAGGCGGCATGCTCTGGGTTTGTTCGTATAGACGGTCGAATTCAGGATGCTTGAAACAGGCATTGTTGGTGACATTGATATTCTTGCCATAGAACAACTGCATAAAGTTGTCAGCATCCGGATAATCGGCAATCCATGCAGAACTCTTAAACATGGTTTTACATTGCTTTTCCAGCTTGATGCCTTCAGCAAATGGCATGGCCTTACTGGTCAATCGAATATGAATACTGTCCAGGGTCTTTTTCCAGAACTCACCCTGTTGCTGGCCCCGACTGGTATTCCCAGTAATCAGTTCAATCACCAGAGGTTTACCTTCAGGCGTCTTTCGCCAGCCATCTGCACCGATCTTGTAGTTATAGCGGTCGAGCAACATGTTGGCTGCTTTGACTGAATAGGGAATACTGCTTTTATAGGACGGTGAATAGCCTGCTACTCCTGGGGGAATAGGCATGTGCAGTTTTGCTCCATCTCCCTTAAGTAATACATTGATCATGTTTTCCACAGAAAATGCCATCGCCATAGCACGACGTAAGGCAATTTTTTCTGGCGCGAAACCACCCACGACTGGGTTTTGCATATTCCAGTAATGGTAACTAATGGAGGGCTCTAAAATACGTGACAGCTTCACTCCCTGCTGGGCCAGTTCCGGTTTTAATTTGTCACCATCGAGGGCCTGAACGACGATATCGCCCTCAATTTCGAGCAAGTCCAGTTCATTTTTCTTGAATGCCAGCATCCGTGATTGCGCTTCTTCAATAATACGCACATCAATAGTGCCGATTTGAGGCATTTTTTTGCCCTGCATGGCTTTTACAATAGCCTGATCTTCTGCACCACTGGCTTTAAAGTCCCAGACAAAACCACGATAAGCTGGATTTGGTTTTAAAATAATCCGTGAGCCGGGTGTCCAGCGGCTGAGCACATAAGGACCAGTTCCCACTGGCCTATTCATGACCCAACCCGCCTTGTCTTTATATTTTTCAATCACTTCACGAGCTACTGCAGCGGCAGGCCCATGTGCCAGCAACATCGGAAAGTTCTGATCCGGATTATTCAGCTTTAATACCAGGGTATAGCGGTCTGGGGTCTGAATACCTTCAAACGGATTTTCATAGGCTTTGCCATTCTTTTTGGTTAGGGCCATCCATGCGTCCAGCCCTTTAATTCGACCATCCAGCAACCAGCTGTTCGGTGAATGCAGCTTTGGGTCCAGTAGACGTTTTAAGCTATAAGCATAGTCATACGAGGTCAGTTCACGTTTTTTACCGCCGAAGACCGGATCATCGGCAAAGTAAATACCCTTTTTGATTTTGATGGTATAAGTCAAACCGTCTGCACTCACTTGAGGCAGACTTACTGCAGTCAAGGGTATCAGTTTCGCTGGCGAGGCCAGATAGTCATAGGTAAATAAGGTCTCAAAAATCGCGGCATTAATCTTGGCTGAATAACGGTCATGGATATAACCCGGATCAAAACCGGTTTCAGCCGCCGGAAATACTGTTTTTAAAACCTTATTCGGGTTGGCAGGATTGCTGGCCCATGTCGGTGCACTCCCTGCCATCATCAAACCAGCCATTAACACCCCACTGGCCAGTTTTTTTAAAGTATTTTTATTCACATTCATACTGGTTCTTAATCTTCTCAGGTTATTTTTTAACAGGTTCAATATCCATATATTGCCAAACTGCTCTGGTCACCGGATGGGCCTTAAAGCCCTGTACATGCGGATGAACCAACCAGTTACGTATCCGGGTATTGTGCAGAATCCACGGATTATCGGCCTCCATCTGGCGGTTCATCTGCTCATAATATGGCGTCCGCTGCTGCGGCGGCAGTTTCATCGCAGTCTGGTACAATGCGTCATAGGCTTTTGAGGTATAGCAACTCAGGTTGCCTTGCTGCGCATTTGGCCCATACAGTAACTGGGCAAAGTTTTCCCCTTCCGGATAGTCCGCAATCCAGGCTCCCCCCCACATCATATGCTTGCATTGGGTGGCTTCTTTTAAATTGTCAGCAAAATTACTGACCTTGAAATCAATTCGTACCCCGATCGCATCCAGATTCTTTTTCCATAATTCTGCAGAAATCACCGAAGAGCTTGAACTGGTTGAATTCATTTTTAGTGTCAAAGGTTTGCCATCGGGCAAGGTGCGGTAACCATCAGCGCCTTTCTTATAACCAAAGCGGTCAAGCAGTTTATTGGCCAGTAATGGGTTATAAGCAATACTGCTTTTATACTTCGAGTCATGTCCACCCACTCCCTCTGGCAAAATCATTTCAGCTTTATCGGCATGACCTTTGTACAGCTGCTGGATAGCTTCTTTCTGGTTATAGGACAAGGCAAGAGCACGACGTAAGGCAATTTTTTCCAGTGAATTTCCACCAATTAACGGATCACGCATATTCATGATGGTATAGGTAATTTCCGGTTCTTTATTCGGATAATGCAGGATGCCTTTTTTCTTGTATTCACTTTTCAGCTGCTTATTTTCCAGTGCCTGTTCGGCACCGCTCGCAGTGAGTTTGTCATAGTCCAGTTGTCCAGACTTTAAAGCCAGCCAGCGAGACTGTTCTTCTTCAATAATACTGATTTTGACCTTGCCAATTTGCGGCATCTGCTTGCCTTGCATGGCTTTGACAATACGTTGATCCCATTCGGAACCATCGCCCTTAAAGTTCCAGACAAAACCGCGATAATTCGGGTTGGCAGTCAGTTCAATACGGCTACGCGGCACATATTTGTGTAACTGATACGCCCCTGTTCCAACCGGATGCTGACCTGCCCGATGACCATAATGTTCGATCGCTTCCCGTGCGGTACCACTAAAAGCAACATAGGCCAGAATATATGGAAAATTCAGATCGGAACGGGTCAAGGTGATTTGTAAAGTATATTTATCTAGTGCTTTTAAACCGGGAATAGGCGCATCGTAGTTGAACTTGCCAGTTTTTTTAGCCTGCTGGATGACCTGATCTGCCCCAAGAATTTTTCCCTCAATAAAAGAAAAAGACGGAGAATGATTTGTGGGATCCATGATCCTTTGCATGGAGTAGATATAATCACGTGCCACCAGTTCACGCTTCTTGCCCTGAAATACAGGATCAGGACTAAAATAAATTCCTGGCTTGATTTTAAAGGTATAGACTTTGCCATCCTGTTCAACCTTGGGTAAGGATTCGGCGGTATTTGGTACCAGAATTGCCGGCCGCGCCAGATAGTCATAACGCAATAAAGGTTCAAAAATGGCTTCAGCAACGCTACCACTATAAAAATTATAGGTTTTGACCATATCAAAACCATCATCAGGTGCTTCGAAAGCCAAGTTTAAAACTTTATCCGGATGTGCAGATGATTTTGCCCAAGAGGCTTGCCCCGTAGTCATGGCCAAGGCCAAAATTGTCATGCTGAAAAGTGCTGATTTCAAATTTGTACCTATTCTTGATCTTGAAGTTTTATTGCTATAGGAAGTCTTTAACACATCATCCCATATTTGCTTCAATGGATGGGTCAAAGCTGGACAGATGGAATAAAATGAACAAAGCGAATTTCATGCCATCCTCGAAAAATAACGATTTTTTCCTGTTATTAACTCAAAAAAGCTTATTTTTATTAATCATTTAAAACATTATCAATAACATAATATTTTCCATGAATCATTAATTTAATATTTATTCTTAAAATCTAGCTCCAAGCCTAGTCTGCACAAAAATAACTCAACCCTGTTTCATCTTATTGCACTATTGTATACCTTTAGGTAAACAATAAATAAACACAAGTACTTGTATTATAAATAATTTATTTTAAAAAAATATTATATATTTTATGTAAAAATTATGCACCATGATTAAACTTTATTCAATTTCTCTTTCAGTTTTAGATTCCTTTCTTATTCATTAAATATTTATTTTTTACTTTCTCATGGTTTCCTATAGAGACTTTCTTCAGATTTTAAACCCCACTCTCTTAATTTTTCTTCATCAAAACTTAGTAAATCTCCAAAAAAATCAAATTAAATATAATTTTTTCAATCACTTAATATTTTTTAAAATTAATAATTTATAAGTTGGCATTCGCTTTGCTTAAGTCCTCCCAGCACTACTTCACATAACAAAAGGGTGAAAATTACGATGAAAATAAACAAACTAGTCGGATCTATGGGGGCTCCAACAGTTGGCAAGACAATACTCAAGTTAAGTACGCTTACCTTAAGTATGATGTGCTTGTCTTTGGCACATGCAGCCGATGAACCAGAAAACTCTGCCGCTCAACCTACCAAGGTTCAAAAAGTGACAGTGACAGGTTCATCTATTAAAGGAGTAGCTGCACAAAGTGCATCTCCTATTACTGTGCTTAAAGTCGAAGATCTGGTGAATCAGGGGGTCACCACGGTTGAAGAAGCCATTAATAAAGTAAGTGCTAACCAAGCTGGTTTTGCTGTTTCTCAAAATATTGGTAAAAGTAATACTTCAGGTTCTTCTGCCAACCTGCGTGGGATTGGTACTGATAAGACCTTAGTTTTATTAAATGGGCGTCGTTTGGCGAATAGCCCATTTAGTACTTCTGAAGTCAACCTGAATATTATTCCACTCGCGATGGTTGAGCGAATCGAGATTCTGCGCGATGGCGCTTCTGCGGTTTATGGTGCTGATGCAATTGCTGGGGTAATTAACTTTATTATCAAAAAAGAATACCAAGGTTTTGGTATTTCTGGTGGACTGCAAGCACCTGAAGAAAAAAATGGCGACAAATATGATGTCTCTATTTTCGGTGGTTATGGTGATCTGGATGAACAAGGTTTCAACGTTTACGGTGTAGTCGATTATCGTACTTCTGACATGATCATGGCCAAAGATCGTAAAGTCAGCCGTCGTGGTGGTTTGATTCCTGAACTCAACATGGCGATTGGTTCCGGTTCGGGCTTTCCTGCTAACTTGCAATCTTCAAGTCTAGGCATCGTTAACCCTTATATCAATCAGAACTGTAATAATGCCCCGAATATGTTTATCTCAGGTAGTCGCTGCCTGTTAAATACTCAAGCACTTATTGGCATTACCCCAGATGAAGAAACCTTTTCTGCTTTAGCCAAAGGTACATTCAAATTAACCGATTCATTAAATGCCGTTGCTGAATATATTTATACCGAAAGTGAAGTGACAACTTCAATTGCTCCAGATGTATGGGCTGGAACCCTTTCTATTCCAAATACCAGCAAATATTACCCTGGCCAAGGTATTACCCCAGGTATTGCGGGTCTTGCAGATTCAAGAGTCCCACTTTTTTTACGTTCACAGTCAGGTAACCGTGTTTCTCAATCAGTGAATGAATCAAACCGGTTCTTTGTCGGGATTGAAGGTGAAGTTGCAGGTTGGGATCTAAATGGTGGCGTAACCTATGCCAAAGGTGAAGCAACCGACAATTTCGTAAGTGGCTATCTGAACCAGAGCCAAGTTCAAGCTGCGCTCAATGATGGCACATTAAACCCATTTGGTCCTCAGGCAGCTGCAGATGCTGGAAAATGGTCAACCTTTGATGCAGTTGGTCCTACAAATATGGCAAGCCTGGATTCTACCACTGTAGATTTCACTGTCAGCCGTCCGATCTATGAACTTCCTGCAGGTGAAGTTGGATTTGCATTAGGCGGAAGCTTTACAACCCAGGACTGGGAAGCCAAAGTGAATGCTGATCTTGTTCGCCAGGTTCCAGGAAGTGGTATTGACCCGGACAAGCCTTCAAGCTCCGGTGACCGCGATATTACTGCAGTATTTACAGAATTGCACATTCCGATCTTGCCGAGTTTAGAAGCTCAACTTGCAGCACGTTATGATGACTATAGTGACTTTGGTGACACTTTCAATCCAAAAGTATCTCTACGTTGGGAACCGGTTAAAGAGTTAATGTTCCGTAGCTCTTATAGCACTGGATTCCGTGCCCCAAGTATGTGGGAAATCAACTCTTTACAAAGTGAAACCAATACTAGCACTAACTTCAATAACCCACGTTTTTGTGATGCTAACGGTCAACCGACCAGCACCCAATTTGCAGACCAATGTGGTATGCAGTTCAAGCGTAAACAAGGTGGTAACCCAGACTTACAGCCAGAAGAATCAACCTCTTTTACAGCCGGATTCGTATATGAACCAATCAAGAATCTGGTATTCACCGCTGATTACTACAATATTGACATTGAAGGTTTAGTCAGCTCAGTTACTCCTAATGACATTTTTAATGACCTTGATCGCTATGGCAATCTGATCGTTTACGCTCCAGATGGTCGTATCCAGTATTTAAATACAACTCTACAAAATATGGGTGGATTAAAAACTGAAGGGATTGACCTCAGCCTGAACTACTTAAGCCCAATGACAGCAACAGGCCGTTTTGGTTTTGGGATTGATGGTACCTATGTCATCAAAATGGATGAGCAAGAAGAACCAAACGGTGAATGGGAAGGGCTCGTCGGCATCTATGATGATCCTGCAGTCGTCCGCTGGAGACATATTGCCAATATCAACTGGTCTTATGAAGACTGGAAAATGAGACTAGAACAACAATATATCCGTGGTTATGAAGACTTTTCTCAAGAACGTGATGTAAGTGCCTATACGCTTTATAACTTTGCAGGCACCTATAGCGGATTCAAGAATTTAGAGCTAACTGCAGGTATTCGCAACATGTTTGATGCAGAACCACCTGCTTCTGATGCAACCAACAATGCTCAATATGGCTATGACCCTCGTCACGGTGATCCAATGGGCCGTACCTACTTCCTACGTGGTACTTATAAATTCTTTTAATTAATTACTTCGCAAACACTGCTGCCAAGCGGTGTTTGCGGTTTTCCCCGTTTAATTTTAGCCAAACAAAAAATAATGCTGCCTGTAACTAAAAAAATTTTCTCATCAGTGCACTATTTCCTGTTTGTCTTAAATTCTAGGAGTCATGATGGGCACAAAGTTTGAAGACTTAGAAAAAAACTCCGCCAAAAAACTGACTGGTATTGGGGTCGTTGTTTTTTTGCATATCCTGGTTGGCCTGGTACTCATGGCTGGTATGGCAAAAGACATTATTAAACCAACGGAACAGCCAGTTGAGCTAATGATTATTCAAGATATTAAGCCGCCTGAACCTGAGCCACCAAAAGAAACACCACCTGAACCACCAAAAATCGTGGAAAAAGTAGCACAAGTGCCTGAGGTGAAACCGGTTGAAAAAGTCGTTCCTGTACAGAAAACACTTCCAACACCAACCCAACCGACAACTGTTGCAGTACCTACTCCCGTTGCAGCGAGTCCTTCACCAAGTCCGGTAGCAGCACCGGCTCCAGTAGTCGCAGCCGCTCCAGCCCCAGCTCCTCCACCCGCTGGCGTAACTCGTGGTGTTTCACAAGGTGAAGCAGGTTGTAAACGCCCAGACTATCCACGTGATGCACTGATGAATGAAGAACAAGGTGAAGTCTTGATCTCTGTATATGTAAATACCACCGGCAAGGTCCAGGATGCCAAAGTGAAAAAGTCGAGCGGTAGTCGTGCGCTGGATCGTGCAGCATCCAAGGCCTTCAGCTTATGTACTTTCAAGCCGGCAATGAAAAATGGCGAACCGCAAGAATCTTGGTATGACATTCCATATGAATTTGTCCTTGACTAACAGATACAACAGATAAAGAAAAAAATCAGGAGATCCATGATGAAAAAATCACTAAAACCTTTAAAAAATATGACTGCTGCTGGTGTAATTGCCATGAGCACTTTATTACCTCTGCAAACAGTTTTTGCAGAACAGTCCGCTACCCCCAATACCAGTGCTGTCACTGAAACAGTGGTAACAACACCTGCAACAGCGGCTACACCGACCCCGCCACCACTGCCTGCTGAAGCTAGCGATGAAAAAGCTGGATACAATCCTTATGGCCTAGAAGCCATGTGGAAAGAAGGTGATATTGTTTCTAAAATCACTTTGTTTATTCTGGTGGTCATGTCGATCGGTACCTGGTACATCATGATCAGCAAATGCCTGCAACAAGGCAAGATTCGCAAACAGGCTAAGCAAGCTGAAAATACTTTCTGGGAATCATCTTCTCTAGATAATGCAACCGAGAATCTGGATGAAGCCAGCGTCTACCGTTTTATTGCGGAAAAAGGTATCAAGTCAACCAAAAATCATGGTGGCACATTACTTGAGCGTATTGATTTCAATACCTGGGTCACCATTTCGATTTCCCGTGCAATCGACAAAATCCAGAACCATCTGAGTGGTGGCCTGGCCTTCCTTGCGACAGTAGGTTCTACTGCGCCCTTTGTTGGCCTGTTTGGTACGGTTTGGGGTATCTATCACGCACTTACCGCGATTGGTGTTTCAGGACAAGCATCCATTGATAAAGTTGCCGGCCCAGTCGGTGAAGCACTGATCATGACAGCCATCGGTCTGGCAGTCGCAGTTCCTGCCGTGCTTGGCTACAACTGGTTAACGCGTCGTAATAAAGCGGTCATGGAAGAAGTCCGTACCTTTGGTTCTGATTTACACGCGGTATTACTCAGCGGTGAAATTACAACCAATAATTCTGTTAATCGTGACGTGAAGTAAGAGTGAGGCATCAGCCATGGGAATGATGGTCAATTCAAACGACAGCGATGATGAGGTAATTGGAACCATTAATACCACACCTTTGGTTGATATTATGCTGGTTCTGCTCATTATCTTCCTGATTACTGTACCGGTTGCCATTCATACCGTACCTGTCGATCTGCCTGAAGAAAGAAATGTACCGTATGAAACCAAACAGGAAAACATCCAGCTGGCTGTCAATAAAACTGGCGATATTTTCTGGAACGAAATTTATATTGCAGATAAAACAGTTTTACTGAGCCGTTTACAGGCAGAAGCACAGAAACGTCCGCAGCCTGAAGTGCATATTCGTGGTGATCAGTTAACACCTTATGAAGCAATTGATCAGGTGATTAGTACCACCCAACAGGCCGGTATTGGCAAAATTGCTTTTGTCACCACTCCGCCCGCTACACCTTAAGCACAAAGAAGGATTAAGTTTATGGGTATGAATGTTGGTTCAAATCAAGACGATGATGTGATGCTAGATGTCAACATGACACCACTGATTGATGTCATGCTGGTCTTGTTGATTATGTTTATTATCACAATTCCTTTGCCGAATAACTCGATTAATATCGATCTACCGAATGGAACGCCTCCTGTAACCGATGAAAAACCGCCTGAGCTGGTGGAATTACGTCTGGATGCACAAGGCAAGATTTTCTGGAATGAACAGCCGGTAGCAAATACCCAAGCTCTGGAAAACTTATTCAAGACAGTAGCGCAAAAAGCAGATCAGGATCAGATTAAAATCAAGGCGGATCGTGCCACTGAATACAAGCATATTGCGATGGTCATGGCGGCAGCTCAAAGGCTGGAGGTCAAAAAAATTGGCATTATGAGTAATAACAACTAAGTATTTTCAAGATATAAAAAACCCAGCATGTGCTGGGTTTTTTATTCATCCGGTTTTACATCTGTGACTGAATATAATTTTGCAGACCAATCAGTTCGATTAAGCGCAATTGTTTTTCTAACCAGTAAGTATGGTCTTCTTCGGTATCCGACATTTGCTGGCGTAACATATCACGGCTGATATAGTCACCTTTCTCTTCGCACAGTTTGATGCCCTGCGCCAGTTTTTCCCGCACATGATATTCAAGTTTTAGATCGGCTTTCAGGCAGCTCACCACATCCTCGCCAATCTCAACGTCATCGCGCTGCATGTTTGGCGTTCCTTCAAGGAACAGAACACGACGGATAATCGCATCCGCATGCTGGGACTCTTCTTGCATTTCGTGATCGATACGTTCAAAGATTTTGGTCAATCCCCAATCTTCATACATACGAGAGTGAATCAAGTATTGGTCACGAGCAGCCAGTTCGCCACCGATCAACATATTTAAATAATCTACGACTTCTGGATTTCCGCGCATTTGAATAACTCCCTACCTGTATTTTGCTATTATGGCGAAAAGCAATTGAATTTGCAAAGCTTAACCATGGTTAAATATTTGATTTTTATATAATTAAAATGAGAAGTACTTGCATTTACACTTTGTTCTTAATGAAATCCCATTTATAAAACAACACTTTGCACTTTCATTACGCTTGGCAATAACCTAAAACTGGCGAATAAACACATGCGTTAAAATTTGTAAATCTTAATTTTGACCAGACAGATTCATTCTTTTTGTATAAACATCACTGCATTGGCGTACTTCATGCTTAAATTTCGCTTATCATTCACACAAATTTAAAACAACAACGGTTCCGATATGACACATCCACAAACAACAGCGCCGGTTCTGGTTACCGGTGCATCGGGTTATATTGCCAGCTGGGTCATCCAGAAATTACTCACGCAAGGCTATACCGTACATGCCACGGTGCGCGACCTGAATAAAAGTAAGAGCTTTGCCCATTTAGAAAAAATTGCCGACAGCACTCCGGGAACTCTCAAGTTATTTCAGGCCAATTTATTAAGCCCGGGTTCTTTTGATCAGGCGATGCAAGGCTGTGAAATTGTCTTTCATATGGCCTCACCTTTTGTGGTCACCAACTATAAAGATGCAGTCAAAGATATTATCGAACCTGCGGTATTAGGCACTGAAAATGTACTGAATAGTGTCAATCAGACTGAATCAGTGAAACGCGTAATCGTCACATCGAGTATCGCATCCACTTATGGCGATGCCATTGATATTCTACAAACTGAGAATAACAGTTTTGATGAATCATGCTGGAATACCACCAGTTCGGCCACGCATCAGCCTTATCCTTATTCCAAAGTCATGGCAGAGCGTAAAGCCTGGGAAATGGCTGAAGCACAGGATCGCTGGGATCTGGTCTGTATCAATCCTGCACTGGTTTTTGGTCAATCCTTAACCCCAAATACCCAATCCGGCAGTGTGGAAGTCCTGCAACAGTTTGCCAACGGCATGACCCTGCTTGGCGTTCCACCGATGTGGAATGGCGTGGTCGATGTTCAGGATGTCGCTGAAGCGCATATCCGTGCTGCGTTTAATCCGCAAGCGCATGGCCGTTATATCATTTGCAGTGAAAGCTTGAGCCTGCTGGAAATGGGCCAAATTCTGCGGGCGCATTTTGGTAATAAATTTCCGTTCCCACGCAATCAATTGCCGAAGGCAGCTTTCAAACTGTTCGGGCCTGTAGCAGGTTTTAGCCGCAAATTTGTAGAGCTAAATATGGGTTATCCAATTTTCTTTAATGCCCAGAAAAGTAAAAATGAGCTCGGCATTGAGTATCGTCCGGTGAAAGAAAGTCTGGTTGAACATTTCCAGCAGCTACTCGATGATGGTGTTGTGAAAAAATATATTCCTTAATCTTTTTATGCAAAAAGCCACCCGAAGGTGTAATGCCAGTCAGTTAAGAAATTGACTGGCATTTTCTTGGGTATTTCTGCGGTTTTCCTTTCACAACTCGTGGGCAACTTCTAACCCTTCTCTCAGGCAAAACATACCTCCTCGATTTCTCCAGTAAACTTTCTAGATGTTTAGGTAAATTCCCTGCGGAGTCTAAA
>NZ_KB850142.1:0-69499 GCF_000369685.1 Acinetobacter sp. CIP 102136 | reverse complement strand
GCAATATGAAAGCTGATTCTCAAAGGACTGACTTTTGCACGTTGAGCCATATGTTTCATTTGTCTTCTTAGAATATTATAGGCAATGAAGACCCCCCATAATTCTTGATAAATTAAATCAGGTTGCTTGCTCCTCAAATGCTTACCTTCCTGTAAATCACTTTTGATTTCTCGGTAACACATTTCTATTTCCCAGCGCTGGGCATAAAGCTTCGCCAAGCCTATCAGTGGATATGCCTTTGAATCCATTAATGAAGTGATATAACGTCTAATTTTCCCTGCCTGCTCAACTTCAATCAAACGCGCTTCCCAATATTCTCCTAATGATGGATTTAGCTTCCTGGCTCTAGCTGAAAGAGGCATTTTGATTTGAAAGTCATGCGGGGAATTACGTTTAATGATCTCATAGCGTAAATTATCTTTTGCTCTCATTAACCAATGACTGGCTTCTACTCGTGTTTGCCAGTCAATCAAGAAATCAGCAGAGAAATAGGCTCGATCAAACAAGGTAATACTATGCGATGGAGGACATAATCGATTTGCCAGTGTAAGTTCACCCTGATCCATGCTACCTATTTGGGCATCAATGATTTCATGGGTGCTGGTATTTACCAGGCAGGTTGCTCTCACTTGTGGATAAGGGGCTGCAGCGGTTTTACCCTTAGATGAGCCAAAGTGTTCAAAATTCTCGTCTGTATAAGGCATAGACCAAACCACCCCGTCAACAGCACATACACTAAGGCCATGAAAGTTTGAGTATTGCTGTTGGGATTCTTCAAACCAGGCTTGGCTGAGTAGAGAAAACAAGGTATTCAAGGGCTCTCGTCCTAAACGTTGTCGTGCTTGCACTGCTGCACTGGGGACACAATATTCTGTTGTACCAAACACAAGTTTTAGTTGCTCTACGACATACCCGATCGGTTGATCTCGAAATAGGGCAAGCCCAATTACCAGCCATACCACATGTTCGGCAGGTAATTTTCTTCTCCTGATAGAAGCCTTACCTGTTTGATGTAGGCTTTCTTTAATCCAGTTTAAATCAATGAGTTCACTGAAATGGCTGAGTGAAGGCAAAGAATGTTGAAGGGTGCAATCTAAATTTTCAGATAAAGTCATAAAAAAAATGAGCGTATTGGCATACACTCATTTTTACTACATTTTTCTAATGTCTGCTTAACTGACTGGCATTAACCCGAAGGT
This sequence comes from Acinetobacter sp. CIP 102136, assembly GCF_000369685.1. Lineage (GTDB taxonomy): Bacteria > Pseudomonadota > Gammaproteobacteria > Pseudomonadales > Moraxellaceae > Acinetobacter > Acinetobacter fasciculus. The sequence continues at coordinate 68,300 of NZ_KB850142.1, read as the reverse complement.
GGCTTTTTTAACTCTTATTCTTTCATGAAATGTGCAGAGATTTAGGCTTCAAGCTGACCATAGTCTTGCATCAAGCCAATAAACTGTTGTTCATTGATCACTGGAATACCAAGTTTTTCTGCTTTATCCAGTTTTGAGCCAGCTTTTTCACCCGCAACCACACATTTGGTTTTGCTGGATACACTGCCACTGACTCGTGCACCTAAGGCTTGCAATAACTGGGTTGCATCATCTCGTCCCATACTGCTTAAAGTCCCGGTGACCACCCAGCTTTCGCCGTTTAACGGCTGACGAGTCGGTGCGATCGGTGCATCCCAGTGAATACCGGCAGCCAGTAAACGATCCAGAACTTCCAGATTATGCGGTGCCTGAAAGAAATCCAGAATCCATTCCGCAGTGATATCACCTACATCCGGAGTTTTCTTTAAAGCCTCCAGATCGGCCTGACGCAAGGCATCCAGCGTCTGGAAAGTATTGGCCAGCATCCGCGCCGTAGTTTCACCCACCCCACGAATACCGAGTGCATAGATAAAAGCAGCCAGTGTGGTCTTTTTACTGTTTTCAATGGCATCCAAAAGATTCTGAACCGATTTGGCGCCCATCTTTTCAATACCGAGCAAAGTCTCACGATGTTCATGCAGATGGTAAATATCTGAGACATCTTTTAAAAGATTTAGATGTAGCAGTGACTCTACCCAGCGATCACCCAGCCCTTCGATATCCATAGCTTTACGCGAAACAAAGTGACGAATGGCCTCAATACGCTGCGCGGCACAATACAGCCCACCCGAACACCGTGCCAAGGCTTCGCCTTCCGGCATGACCACGGGTGAATCACAGACTGGGCATTGCTCAGGTAAATGCACTTCGACTGCATCAACCGGGCGAAATTCCGGCCAGACTTTTTCCACCTTAGGAATTACATCGCCACTACGATAAACACTGACGGTATCACCAATACGTACATCCAGACGGTGAATTTCGCCAATATTGTGCAGGGTTACATTAGATACTGTTACTCCGCCGACAGCGACTGGATTTAAACGCGCAACCGGCGTTAATGTTCCAGTACGACCGACTTGCCAATTAATATTTTCTACTGTGGTCAGTGCAGCCACTGCCGGAAATTTATAGGCGGTGGCCCAACGAGGTTCACGGCTCAGGAAACCAAGTTGTTGCTGCTGTTTTAGGTCATTGACCTTGATCACCATACCATCGATTTCAACACTGAGGCTGGCACGCTCATCAATAATCTGTTCATAGACCTTTTGCACGTCCTGAATACTGTCACAGATAAAGTGACGCTCGCCAACCGCAAAACCGAACTGATGTAACCATTCCAGACTGGCAGACATGGTGGTTTGACCATGATGCGGTACACACTGTGTAATCCCATAAGCATAAAAAGCCAATGGCCGCGAGGCAGCAATGTTCGGATCCAGCTGACGCAAACTTCCTGCCGCAGCATTACGCGGATTGGCAAAGGTCTTTTCACCTTTGGCAGCATTGGCAGCGTTCAATTTTTCAAAACCGGATTTCGGCATTAGCACTTCGCCGCGTACTTCCAGCAAATCGGGAATGATACCATTCACCGGAGATAAAAGTTTCGGCAGGTTGCGAATGGTTCTGACATTCTGGGTGATGTCTTCACCGGTTTCTCCATCGCCGCGCGTCACTCCACGCGTCAATACGCCATGCTCATACCAGAGTGAAATGGCCAGACCATCAAATTTCAGTTCAACATCATATTCAATTTTTTGATTTGGCAAACGTTCTTCAATACGGCGGGCAAAAGCCAGCAGATCTTCCTGATTAAAGACATTGCCTAATGACAGCATCGGCACGGCGTGTGTTACGGTCACAAATTTTGAAAGCGCCTGCCCACCCACTTTATCTGTCGGGCTATCGGACTGGATCAGGTCAGGATATTGTTGTTCTAAGGCTTTGAGCTGATGAAAGAGCTGATCATATTCACTGTCTTCAATGCTCGGTTGATCCATCACATAATAAGCATGGTTATGCTTGGCAAGCAGTTGAATCAGTTGACGCATTTGCGCAATGACAGTGGCATCTTGGGTCATAATTTCACCATAAAAAAGGGCGGAAAATCCGCCCTGTAGAATATTCAGCTTTTGGCTATTATAAAAATTGCAGTCTACAGATTCAACTTGGAGATTGAACAAAGCAGCCTTAAACTTCCGTCCCTTGTCCAGCACGATAATCAATTGCCTGATGGCGCCAGAATTCACGTAATTGTGGAGTAAATTCCTGTTGATTCTGGTCATAGACCAGACCGTCCACTTCACGGGCAATCAGACGTGAAATACTGTCCATGGTATCAAACGCATTTTGTACATCGCTATGCGGTAAAGCCAGGAAGAATGCCAAACCTTTCACTTCCTGCGTTGATAAGGTTTCCAGATCAAAGCCTTCCATTCCGGTATCGGTCATTTGCAATACCGAAAACAGCAGTTTTGAACCATCTTCACTATAACGGTGGAAACAGGCCAACTCACCATAACGCAGGCCATATTTCAATAAAACCTTCAAGGTTTTATCACCCGAAAGTACACGGCCTTGCGGATAGATATGCAAAGAAATAATGGTTTCAGCATTGGACAAAGCACTTTCTTCATCCACTATTTTTTGCTCATGCAGATGTGCATCCAGAATACTACTTTCATCATTAAATTCAGAAATTTCTGCTTTTTCGATGTTGCTGTTCAGGCTGAATTCAGGCATTTCTTCCTTGGTTTCAATCTGGCTATTCTTCTGTTCCGCTTCTACCTGTTGAACATCTGCTGCCGTGACTACCGACTTTTTCACTACTTCAGCTTCTGTTGACGGGGCAGCTACAGGAGTTTCGACTGCTTTTGGCTCAACCGGAGTTGATTCAGCCTTGCGAAAGGCGGAAGGCTTTTCAGGAGCCGGTTCATCTATACCCAAGCTTGGCTCGATACGATCAGATTCGACATCCTGTTGTGCCAACTGAGAACGTACATGCCTTGGAATGATCGGTGTCTGGCTATCCGGGTCGATATGCAGGTTGGCATCCAGTGAAGGTACAGCCTCTACAGGTTTTTTGAACAGCATTCTTATACCAAACAGCATAATCACAATTGCGATAACAATCCCGATAATGGTGGTGATTTCCATATTATACCTCCGCAGCTAGGCCGTATTCTTTTGCCTGTTCCAAATTAACTGTCACTAATTTTGATGTTCCCGGTTCAGGCATGGTTACACCTAAAAGATCAGTCGCCATCATCATTGCAAGTTTGTTATGGGTAATATAAATAAATTGCACGTGTTCAGAAAGCTCTTTGACTAAATTACAAAAGCGTCCCACATTGGCATCATCCAGCGGTGCATCGACTTCATCCAGTACGCAAAATGGTGCCGGATTTAAGCGAAAAATCGCGAATACCAATGCTAATGCAGTTAAAGCCTTTTCTCCACCCGAGAGTAAGGCCAATGAGCTGTTTCGCTTACCTGGTGGTCGGGCCATGAGTTTTACACCCGACTGCCAGCCATCTTCAAGGCTTAAACTCGCCTCACCGCCTTCAAACACTTTCGGGAACAGGTTTTGCAGTTCAGCATTGACCTGGTCAAACGTGTGCATAAACAGTTTACGGGTTTCCTGATCAATACTCTTCATCGCAGCCTGTAGCTGTTCAACCGTATTTTCCAGATCCTGCATCTGGTGACTCAGTTCCTCATAACGTTTTGATACTTCTTCATATTCTTCAGAAGCCGCCAGATTGACTGCACCGAGTTTATCAAACTGAGCCTGAGCTTTTTCCAGTTTCGCCTGATGTGCTTTAACATCAATATCGAGTCCGGAAATTACTTCACTATTCAACTCTTTCAGTTGTTCAGAATAATGCTGCAAATCAGATTTGGCAGCCTGCCAGGCCAGACGTTTTTCTTCCAGTGTAGTGCGGAGTTTTTCATCCTGCTGCTGGAAGCTGTGACGCTGTTCGGTCAGCTGCTGCTGTTTGCTCTGCACCTGATTTAATTCAACCTGCCAGTCGGCCCAGGTTTTTTGCAGCTTTTCAGTGATCTGCGCCTGTTCATTGAACTGGCTCTGTAAAGCAGGTAATTCCAACTGTACCGGATCGACAAACTTTTTGGCTTGTTCGATTTGTGCAGTAATTTGCTGAGACTGTTCTTTTAGGAAAACCTGATCTTTTTCCAGTAATTCAATCTGCTGCTGGCTTTGCACATTTTGCCGGCGCAACACTTCCAGTTCCTGCTGCGCTTGCTGATTGAGCTGCTGTGAGTCATCCAGCTGAGCACTCAATTCTTCTAGCTGGAATTGCAGGGTTTTATAATTTGGTAGCGCCTGTTCCAGTTTGATATTCAAGGCATGCAGATCAATTTCCAGATCATCTTTCTGCATGGCATCTTCTTCAAGCTGCTCATCCAGTTGTTGTAACTGATGCTGTAATTGCTGCTTTTGCAATGCGAAAGCCTGAGCACTACTTTGTACTTTGGCAATATTGACATCGAGTTGCTGCAGCTGCTTTTGGGTATGCTTGTGCTGCTCACTGATGCTTTGAATCCGGCTTTGCAAAGCTTTAACCTGATCGGTGAGTTCAGGTAACTGCTGCTCCAACTGCATAAACTTAGGTTCAAGTTCTGCAAGTTGCTGCTCGATTTCATCCAGACGGATTCGATGACTCAATGCACCTTGTCCGGCCTGACTAGCTTCATCATAGTCCAGTGCAATCATCCAATCCGCACCAACATGGTAGCCATCTAAACTCAGTAATGTCTGGCCTTGTAATAACTCAGTTTGAAGAGGCAATGCTTGCGCTAATGTATCTACGACCGCGACTTGTTGCCACAGTGAATAATGTGGAGATTCAATCCAATCGGCCAGACACATCGTATTGGCAATCTGAATTTTATTCTGAACAGCCTGTTGCTTTAACTGACGCGCACAATCTTCAAGGAAGTGCTCGCCCTCTGTCAAAATCTGGGCAGATAGCCATTTTGCCAGAAACTTTTCGATCAGGCTGGCATGTACCTTGCCTGCATCATTGAGCTTAAGTACATGCATCAGCTGTACCGCATCACTCTTGGCATTTGGCTTGGCTTTGGTCAGTAATTGACTCAGGTTTTTCTTTTCTGAATGAAGCACCTGAATTTCAGATTTGAGCTGCATCAAGCGCTGCTGATGGGTCGCCTGCTCTGCCTGAATCTGCTCGAATTGAGTTTTTAAATCTGTTAATTGAATTTCATAGTCAGCGATTTGCTGTTCAGCTTGGGCTTTGTCTGCCTGATACTGCTCCAGCTCATCTTGCTCCGCCTGTTGCTGAATCTGTGCACTTTGCTGTTGGAGCGTCTGTTTCTGCTGTTCAATCCGCTCAATATTCTTTGCCAGTTGCTCGCTTTGAGCCAACATCTGTAATTTACGCTGTTGCTGCTGTTCGACCTGGGTTTTGATCTGGGTAAATTGCGCTGCCACATTACTATGTTGAGCTTTGAGCTCAGTCAAGTTTTGGCTTTGCGCCTGACTCTGACCATCTTGCTGCTGCAACTGCGCCTGCTGATCTTCAAATTGCTGCTGTAAAGTATCGAGTTGCAGTTCAATCAACTGTAAACGCTCTTTAGTTTGGGCTTTTTGCTGTTCCAGTTTGACCAGACTGGTGGAATTTTGCTCTAGCAGAGACTGCTTTTGTTGCAGGGTCATTTCCAGTTCAGCCAGTTTTTTCTCGGCCTGTTGCCATTCACTTTGCAAAGGGGTGGATTGCTGAATCAGACGCTGAAACAGTTCACTTGTACTGCCTAAATCATGTTCAACGGTGGTCAGTTCGGAGCGCACCAGCTTAAAGTTTTCCCCGAGCGTATTCATCTCAAGGGTATATTCTTCCTGTAAACGCTGGCTTTGCTCACATTGAAAAGACAGAATTTCAATCTTGATGGTACGGATCTGCCCTTCCAGTTCTTTATATTGAATCGCACTTTCCGACTGACGTTTCAGGGTTTTTAGCTGAGATTTCAGTTCGGAGGCGATATCTTCCAGACGCGACAGGTTTTGTGTGGTGTGATCCAGATGCAGCATGGTTTCACGGCGACGCGCCTGATAGCGCGACACTCCGGCCGCTTCTTCAATATAGACCCGCATTTCATCGGGCTTGGCATCGACCAGACGGTTGATCATGCCCTGCTCGATAATCGCATAGGAACGCGGACCAAGACCGGTACCCAGGAAAATATCGGTAATATCACGACGACGGCATTTGCTGCCATTCAGGAAATATTCGGACTTGCCATCGCGGTTGACCTGACGGCGTACCGCCAGTTCGTTATAGGCATTATAAGCACCGCCCAGCTTGCCATAGGTATTGTCAAAGCGCAGTTCTACACTGGCCATGCCCACCGGTTTACGCTTGGCAGTTCCGGTAAAGATGACATCCTGCATGCTGCCACCACGCAACTGACGCGCACTGGACTCGCCCATGACCCAGCGTATGGCATCAATGACGTTGGATTTACCACAACCATTCGGTCCCACGACCGCAGTACGATTATCTTTAAAATGTAAAGTGGTACTGTCGGCAAAAGATTTAAAGCCTGAAAGTTTTAAACTGCTTAAACGCATAATGTCCTGATTTAACGTCGTGAGCGTCTGGCCCACGCGAGTTCAATTTGTTTCATCCGTGTCAGAGATTCCAACACAAGGTTGCGCAAGTGTCGACAAAAATCTTCCATAAATAAAGTGGCCTGATGGCTTTTTCGTATCAAAATTGCTTCAGTGACCAGTTTAAATAAGTCAAAAGATTCCTGTAACTCGCGTCTGGAAATATTCAGGGTCAGAAAATAGCTCCGACGCAAAGAAGGCAGCAGTTCCTGATAGTAGCGCATCAGATAAGGATTCCCGACCATCTCATGCTGCTGGGCCATGCCCTGAAAGATCAGATCATAAAACTTTTCAGTGTGTCCTTGGCGGGTTTCTGCTTCCAATTGCTCTAATAATAGCTGAATGCGCTCAGCTTCATGCACCCGCCAGGTTTCCGCCATACGATGCACCATCTGCCCGAGCAATAACGAGGTCATGTCAAATAAGGCACGCACCTGCAAGGCGGACATTTCCGAGACAATCGCCCCACGGCGCGGGAAAATTTCAATCAGCTGGGTGCGTTCCAGCAAAAGCAGGGCTTCACGAACCGAACCCCGACTGACATCAAGCTCCGAGGCAATCCTGAGCTCCTGTATACGTTCGCCTTCGACCAGTTCACCGCGGATAATCTGTTCGCTAATGTGCTTGGCAATCTGCTCAGACAAACTCTGCGCTTGTTCTAATGGCATACCGTTCCTGTCTTTATTTTTATGGATACTGGTTTAGCCCTTTATTTGGACTATGTTGCTATTAAACGGGTTTTTATCCATAAATACTTTGACATTGTCAGACAATCTTATGTCTATATAGCCAACTCAAGGCCATAAAAAAGGAGAATAGTCATCTATTCTCCTTATACGGTAAATCACTTCAACCTAAAAGGTTTAAATCAAGCCATAAAACCTTGATAAATAAAATACAGGCCGACGGTAGTCAGTAGTGCAGCAAAACATTTTTTTAATACGGCCGGTGAAAGCAGATGTGCCACTTTTGCCCCCAGCTTGGCCGTGAAAAAACTCATCATGCTGATCCCGATAAAGGCATAAATATGAATATAGCCAATGGTATTTGGTACGGTAACCTGCGCCTGTTTACCAAACCAGATAAAACCCAGCGCACCTGCGACTGCAATTGGCAATCCACAAGCCGCAGAGGTCGCTACGGCTTTTTGCATCACGATTCCGCAGCGATTCAGAAATGGGACGGTCAGACTTCCCCCGCCAATCCCAAAGATCGCCGATGCCACACCGATTCCACCACCTGCAGCAATTTGTACCGGGGTTGAAGGCAATTTTTGATTCGGATCAATCTGGATATGCGCTCCCTTGAACATTCTAAATGCCACCCAGACCGCAAAGAAGCCAATCATTAACTGCAAACCCTGACCAGATAAATAATCGGCAATCCCCGCACCTAGGAAAGAACCGATAATCAGACCTGGCGCCAGATTACGAAACACAGGCCATAGTACTGCCCCTCGCTGATGATGCGCCATCACCGAACTGATAGAAGTCACAATAATCGTTGCCAAGGAAGTGCCCACCGCCATATGCATAATCACGCTGGGATCGTACTGAAGCTGGGTAAAAACAATGTACAGGATCGGCACAATAATCAAACCACCACCGACCCCAAACAGGCCTGCGGTGAATCCGGCAATTGCACCAATCAATAAATATATGATTAACTCCATAACGATATTTACCACGTTTAGATTCAAATGGATGTAGAAACTCGTGAACTGCAACAACGATTAAGCGATGCAGGCCAACTCCCGGAAGTATTACTCATCAAACCGATTACCACATCGACCAATGATGATGTACGCGAATTGGCAACGAAGGGGGTGCAGCAGGTTCTGGTGTGCAGTCATGTGCAGACCCAAGGCCGTGGACAGCGTCAACGTCAGTGGATTTCACCTGAAGGGAACATCTATTTAAGCACATTGCTGCATACACAAAAACCCATCGATGGTCGTCTGGCGCTAGAAATTGCGTTAAATATCCTGCAAATGCCCAGTCTAAAAGGCCTGGAATTACAGGTGAAATGGCCGAATGACCTGTATAGCCTGCACGGAAAATGGGGCGGCATTCTGGTCGAGCCGATTTCATCTACACAGGTGGTGGTCGGTGTAGGTTTAAATATCGATCCTCTGCTCACTGACCTTCCAGATCAGCAGGTTAGCTCCTTGAACGAGTTGGGATTATCACATACCTCAAGAGTCGAGCTGATTGCCCAGTTATATCTGGCGATTCAGCAAGCCGGGCAATGGTTTAATTATGGCAGTCAAAACCTGGCGGCGCGTTTCAATCGATCGGCTGCATTTATGCAACAAACGGTTGAATTTACTGACGTGCAAGGGCAATATTCCGGTACTTTTCTCGGGATTCAGGATGATGGTGCAGTCAAGATTTTGACCGATCAGGGAATCCAGACCTTTTATCAGGGACAGCTCCGCCTTCAACACGGTGGATGAACAGGCATACAGCAATGAAAAAATTATGGTTGGATATCGGCAATACCCGGCTTAAATACTGGATTACCGAGCATGATCAGATTATTGAACAGGCAGCAGAATTACATTTACAGTCCCCTGCTGATTTGTTACTTGGCCTGATCCAGCATTTCAAAGCGCTGGGCTTGCATCAGGTAGGTCTATCCTCTGTCCAAGATAAAATCAATAATGAGCGCATTCTCAGCATTTTAGAAAGCCTGCATATTCCAGTGATTTTTGCTCAAGTACAGGCAGAATATGCCGGTCTGATCTGTGGCTATGATGAACCTTCGCAACTGGGGATTGACCGCTGGTTACAGGTACTTGCAGTGGCGACGCAAACGCATGAAAATTATTGTGTGATTAGTTGCGGTACGGCGCTGACCATTGATCTGGCGCAAGGACAACAACATTTGGGTGGATTTATTCTGCCAAATCTATACTTGCAGCGTGACTCCCTAATTCAGAATACCAAAGGCATTAAAATTCCGGATGCCGCTTTTTCTGAACTCAATCCTGGACGCAATACCATCGATGCGGTACATCATGGCATCCTACTTGGTCTGCTGAGTATCATCGAAAAAGTATTGCGTGATTTCCCTGCACAGTTGGTTTTAACTGGTGGAGATGCGCCGCTGTTTGCGCAACATCTCGCTCAGTATCAGCCCCGGATTGAACCGGATCTTTTGCTTAAAGGCCTGCAGCATTTTGCAGCTCATTTGCCAGACACTGTTTGATAATGTCCAGCAATTGCGGAAAATCGGCAAAGCCATCGGACTTGTTGAAATGCCCGGCTTTTTTGATCTCAAAAATTTGTGCATTCAAGCTATGTGCTAAACGCAAGGAAATCGGTGCAGGCACATAGGGATCATTACTGGAGATCAGCATCACCGCACGTTTATAGCTATACGGCAAGTTTTTCAGATCGAGTCGCACAGCCTGCAGTATTTTATTCAGTTCTGACCAGGCCACCAGCGGTGTATCAAAGGCCGAGACCAGAATGATGCCGCCGATCTTGTGTTGCTGCTGAATATAATGTTCCTGTAAAAATTTTAAAACACTGACGCAACTCAGGCCATGTGCAACTAAAAAGGTATGTTCATCCATGTGCGGAATGTGCAGTTTCAGATTCTGCTGCCACTCTTCTAAATCAGGCTGAAAGGGGTTGGCCAGCATAATCCGCTTGGACTCAAAACCGGCATTTTTAAGCTGGCGACTCAGCCAAGGATACCAGTGATCATTGGAGTTCGCCTGATAATCAGGGACGATATAGACTTTTTTTATTATATTTTTCATAGTGATTTACTTATTATCATTGAACGCAAATTGCGTCGACAAAAAATTAGTTTTAACCAGTCTGGAGATGGAATTCAAGTGCCTTTTTGAACACCATCTCATGTTAAACTTTAAAATTTAGCGAATACAACAACATGCTTAAACTTCGGATTTAATCAGATAAGGCTTGATCACTTTCCAGAGTTCCGGCAGATCAGTACAACCTTGAGAATCAATAAAATGCCCATGGTGCTTGGCATTCACCACAATGGCATCCAGACTGTCCGCCTGTTCCAGACTAAATTCAGGCGCAACCCGATCATCGCCTTCAGAATAGATCACTACACGCTCTGCAATCTGCTGTTTGAGTAAATCAAAATCGATCTCAGCAGCATCAATAAAAGGATTTACTTCATCCAGGCGACCCAATCGACCATTAAATCCCGCGATCAGTACCAGTTGCTGAATTTTCTGCTGTTTTAATTCTCTGGATAAGTAATGCAATGCGGCCACAGTTCCCAAGCTATGTGCGATAAAGATACTGTCCTCGTCAATTGCATCAATCTGTTCACGCATTTGCTGATCCCAGGTGTCCAGTGTCGGTGTAGGCGATGGATCCAGCCGGAGTACTTTTAAACTGACATTTTCCTGTTGGGCTTTTTCCTGAATCCATGGATACCAATTTTCTTCCGGGCTTGCAGTATAACCATGTACGACAATTACTTGGTTCATTTGAAATTTCTCTTTATTTTGTGCTGATATTCCCGAGTCTGCCTGATTGGATTTTTATTTTGGGTAAGTAAATGTTGTTTTGTTTAAACCAGTTTGACCATTTATTCGCAATAAAAAAAGGCGCATATTGCGCCTTTTTTTAAAATAAAACTTATTTCTTGTCGTTGCCGCCGAACAATGGACCCATACCACCGCCGCCGCCAAACTGTTTCTGCAAGCCGCCAAGTGATTTCATCATTTTCGCCATACCCGATGGATTGGCAAATTTTTTCATCATCTTGGCCATTTGGGCATGTTGCTTGATCAGCTTGTTGACTTCTGCCACTTCCATACCACAACCTGCTGCGATACGTTTTTTACGGCTTGGGTTCATCAAGTCCGGGTTACGGCGCTCTTTGATAGTCATCGACTGGATAATCGCTTCCATTTTCTTGACCTGCTTTTCAGGATTGGCTTGCGCCAACGCATCTTGCAGACCGGCATTGCTCATGCCAGGAAGTTTGTCCAGGAAGCCCATCATGCCGCCCATCTTGTTCATCTGCTCAAACTGCATCAGCATGTCTTCAAAGTTGAAGCTGCCGCCTTTTTGCAGTTTTTTCGCCATTTTTTCGGCTTTTTCTTTGTCGACCTTGCGTTCAAGTTCTTCGACCAAAGAAAGTACATCACCCATACCGAGAATACGCTGTGCGACACGCTCAGGATGGAATGGCTCCAAGGCATCGAGTTTCTCACCCATACCCAAGAATTTGATTGGCTTACCGGTAATCGCACGCACTGACAATGCCGCACCACCGCGCGCATCACCATCAGTTTTGGTCAGAATCACACCAGTTAAAGGCAAGGCATCGTTGAATGCTTTAGCGGTGTTTGCCGCATCCTGACCAGTCATGGCATCGACCACGAACAGGGTTTCAGTCGGGTTAATCGCTGCATGCAGCTCTTTGATTTCACCCATCATGTCATCATCGATATGCAAACGACCTGCCGTATCGACAATCAGCACATCGGCAAACTGGATTTTTGCCTGTTCAATCGCACGATTCACAATCGTAATCGGTTTTTCGTCTGCGCTGGATTCCAGGAAAATCGCACCGACTTCACCCGCGACAGTCTGTAACTGTTTGATCGCAGCCGGACGATATACGTCGGCAGAGACCATCGCGACTTTTTTCTTTTGACGTTCTTGTAAGAAGCGTGCAAGTTTTGCTGCAGTTGTTGTTTTACCTGCACCCTGCAGGCCTGCCAGCAGGACAACCACAGGTGGTTTTGCAGCGAGGTCGAGGCTTTCATTGGCCTCGCCCATCATTTTGGTCAATTCGTCATGAACGATTTTGACAAAAGCCTGCCCAGGAGATAACTGAGTCATCACTTCCTGGCCCAATGCTTCTTCCTTAACTTTCGCGATGAATTCACGAGTTACAGGTAATGCAACATCGGCCTCAAGAAGCGCCATACGCACTTCACGTAACGTATCTTTAATATTGTCTTCGGTTAGCTGCCCTGAGCCAGTAACATTTCTTAAACTCTGCGTGAGTCGTTCTGTTAAGGTATCAAACATTGCAAAATCCGCTTAAAATAGCCATGAGCAAAAAATTGTTTCTTAAAATAGAAAATTTATGCATAGAATGCTATAGGATACTGTAGTTCGCAGCGAATTTATATAAATGAATATTCATCACCCTTAAAAAGGTTTGACATGGTTAGCCTCCCCTTGGTTTATACGATCTTAGCATTAGTCGCTTATACCGCTTCCTTCTGGTATCTGTTCATTCATTTAATGTCTAAACGTGCTCCTAATCAATGGTTTGTCTCGCTAACTGCACTGCTTGGCCTGAGCCTGCATGCACTGGTTTTATATGGCGATATGCATACCTCGCTAGGCATCAATTATGATGTCTTTGCCCTGTTTTCTTTTACCTCCGGTCTAATGCTATTACTCAGCATTATTTACAGTACTTATCGTCCAATTATTGCCCTGAATCTGATCGGAATTCCAGTAGCTGCCACAGGTTTGATCCTCGGCTTTGCGTTTACTCAGCCTGCAAAAATCATCGCACAAAACTCTTTGGGTCTGGATATTCATATTATTTTGTCTTTGTCTGCTTATGCAGTATTGCTCATGGCAACCATTCAGGCCGTAATTTTACGTTTTCAGGATCGTGAGCTGAAAAAGAAGCAGAAACGCCGGGTCTGGGTCAGTTTGCTACCCTCTTATCAGGACATGGAATCGCTCCTGTTTGATATGCTGATGACCGGTTTTGTTTTACTTACCCTCGCTTTGGGCTTTGGCTTTTTCACCATCGACAATTTCTTCGCCCAGCATCTGGCACATAAAACTGCGTTCAGTATTATTTCCTGGCTGGTTTACGGTTCACTATTAATCGGACACTGGAAGTTTGGCTGGCGTGGCCAGAAAGCCGTGCGCTTTACTCTGCTCGGTTTTGGCTTGCTGGCACTGGGTTTTATTGGGTCTAAATTTGTGCTGGAAATGATTCTAGGGCGATAATTCTGAGCCTTGAAATATTCAATCCATTGTCCAATAAACAGGCTTTAGCTTGAATATTCTTTAAACGGTTATACGCCCCGCACGCACTGATAATGGCCAGCGAATGACTCTAGGCAATTCTGGACCTTCCCATTGTGGCAATAAGGCATCTGCCAGTACATTCAGTGGATTATGTCCAAGTGCTTTAGTGGCAGCTTTCACGGCCGACAAAGTACTCATATAACCAATTAACTGATAAAAGTTCCATTCAACCTCTAATACAGGTGGTTGAATCACAATTTCCTGAAATGGAAATGGTAGATTTTTATATCCTTCATCTACATGGCGACGTTCAGGCGGCCAGTACGGTGCAAGCGTCACCTCATAAAAATGCTTAAAGTAATGATTCAGATGTGGCTCATCCACACTGAACACGCCATAGCTAATTAAAGCCAGAATGGCATTGGGCCGGGCAATACGGCGAACTTCTGCATAAAACTTTTCCAGATCGAGCCAATGCGCTGCTTGAGCCACCGCAATCAGATCAATACTCTGGTCAACACACGGGATCTCTTCAGCGAATGCCTGACCATACTGAATTTTTGGATGCGGTTTGGCCTGGGCAAGCTGTTCACTACTTGCATCAATTGCCATCACCTGATCGAAGTAATTCGCCAAAACCTCTGAAAGCTGTCCAGAACCACAGCCGACATCTACAGCCAATTTAGTACCTGGTGACAGCTCTGCCAATAGCTTTCCCAATGCATCCGGATAATGCGGACGAAACAAGGCATAGTCCTGTGACTGCTGGGAGAAATGATCTTTAAATTCCCTATTTTCCATATATGCTTTCCAGACCAGTTTTATTTCAGTCTAAATAGCCGGTCAGGGAATGCAGTTGGAATTTGGTTTCATTCACTTCCTGTTTTTAAAATGCAGAATTCATTCAATGAATAGAATCATGTTCTTGACTTAGTCATTCAAGCTATTCTGCTTGATCTGATACTCTGCCTTGAAGGCTTTATAGCTCAGCCGGTCTGCGGAGACTTCTGTTAACGGACTGACCTCCTGCATTGAGGACAAGCAGCGCTCGGTCAGCTGAATATATTCTTGCGTCCCTTTGCTTTTCCAGGCGATTTCTTTGGCTTCCAGGGGACGGATGACCCGCGCCGGACTACCGAGCACCAATGAATTTTCCGGAATTTGAGCTTTAGCTTTAACCGTGCTATTGGCACCGATAATGGTATTTTCACCAATTTCGGCTTCATCCAGAATTACGCTGTTCATGCCCACCAGTACATTTTTGCGAATGATACAGCCATGTAAAATCGCGCCATGTCCGATATGACCATATTCTTCGACCAGCGTGACGCTACCGGGAAAGCCATGAATGGTACAGGAATCCTGAACATTGGCATTTTTCTGGATGTGAATCCCGCCAAAGTCGGCTCTTAAAGTTGCGAAAGGCCCGATATATACGCCCTCTTCAATCACCACATCCCCGATCAGAACGGCTTGTGGATGTACATAAGCACGAGGGCTGACCACAGGAATCACACCATCAATGGCATAACACGGCATTATTTTATTCCTTTAAAAATGCAGAATTAGATTAGCTGACGGCTTCCAGTCGCAAACCGCCAAAGCGTTTATAGAATTGTGGATGTACCGGCGGCATCGAACCTTCCGAAGTTCGGGCGATCTCCATAAAGAATTCATCCCCTGCCGCAACCACGGTTTGATATAAATTACTGCTCAGATTACGGGCATTCAGGGAAAGCCAGTTGGATGGCAATAATTCAAAAGGCAGATTTGGATCTTTTAATAAAATCCGGCGGAATTGATGAATCAGTAAAATTCGCAACTGAAAGGCCTGAACCGGATCCAGCTCATCTTCCTGTTCCACCAGATGAAAGAATTCCCGGAAATCTGCAATGAATTTTTCATAGCGCTGATGCAGCTCCTGTACCGGCCAGTTGGTGGCGACCATGCGTTTCACGGTTGGGT
The DNA here is from genome assembly GCF_000369685.1 of Acinetobacter sp. CIP 102136. Lineage (GTDB taxonomy): Bacteria > Pseudomonadota > Gammaproteobacteria > Pseudomonadales > Moraxellaceae > Acinetobacter > Acinetobacter fasciculus. Next base: position 52,679 of record NZ_KB850142.1, on the reverse strand, counting down.
AGGATTCCTGCCAGAGCTGTAAGGTTTCAGCCTTAAATACCACGACTTGGTCGGTCATTTTCAAGTTCAGCAGCAGGTTTTGCAGTTTCTGGTGATCACAGCCCGGATAGGCCATGACATTAGTGGCGATATTGGCAAAGCCCAGCCATTCCAGTTCTTTTTTCAGAACCAGTTTATTTTCCAGTTCCACTGAACTGAGCAGCACCAGATCCCACTTCTGATCCCATTCGGTATGCTGAAAACTGTAAATTTTTTGATCCGCCATAATAAAACGCTGGCGGCTGCTTTCGGTTACGCGATAATAACTGGTGCGACCAATTTTCTCAGACATCAGCCAGCCATTTTGGACCAGACGAAATACGGCAGTCCGTACCGATCGTTCATTAAATCCGAAGACATCCATGAGCTGAATTAGACTGGCCAGACTGATAATGCCACCCCGGTGAAAAATACAGTCACCAAAGATGGTCATGATTAATGAGGTTCCGCTGAGTGCTTCAGTTTGAATAAAGTCATCAATTATTTGTTTTAATTTCGGATTCATTGCGTTTAACTTTACCTTATAGAAACTGGATGATAGACCATTTGGCTATCATCCAATAGTACTTCATGCAGACTTGCGGATATCAAACACGCGCTGTGCCTTGCCTTCAGAGCGTGGCAGACTCCCTTCAGGTAACACTTCGACACTCACGGTGATTCCGACCATGGTTTTAATCTGGCTTTTCAGCTGAGTTGCCAACTGGTGCGCCATAATGTCACTGCTATCTTTACGCATTTCGGTACGGATATGCAATGTATCCAGATGTCCCTGTTTGCAAATCTGGATCTGATAGTTCGGAATCAGTTGCTGGATCTGTAAAATCTGCTCTTCAATCTGTGATGGGAAGACATTGACCCCACGAATAATCATCATGTCATCACTACGGCCGACAATCTTGTCCATACGGCGCATGGTGCGTGCCGTGCCTGGCAATAAACGGGTCAGGTCACGGGTACGGTAACGGATTACCGGCATGCCTTCTTTAGTAATGGTGGTAAAGACCAGTTCACCCAGTTCGCCATCTGGCAGCACTTCGCCAGTTTCCGGATGGATAATTTCAGGATAGAAATGATCTTCCCAGATGGTTGGGCCATCTTTAGATTCCAGACATTCCATCGCCACGCCCGGTCCCATGACTTCTGACAGACCATAAATATCTAGGGCATCAATGCCCAGACGCTCTTCAATTTCCTTGCGCATTTCATTGGTCCATGGCTCTGCACCAAAGACGCCGGTTTTAATCGAACAGTTTTTGGCTGTGCCAAATTTCTTCTCAAGCGCTTCAATAATGTTCAGGCAGTAAGATGGCGTAACCATCAGTGCTGTCGGTTTAAAGTCATGAATCAGTTGCGCCTGTTTATCGGTTTGTCCGCCAGACATTGGAATCACGGTTGCACCCAAACGCTCAACGCCATAATGCGCGCCTAGACCGCCCGTAAACAGACCATAACCATAAGACACCTGAATGATATCTTTGCTGCTCAAGCCGGCTGCACGCAGGGAACGCGCCACCACGTCTGACCAGACATTAATATCATTTTGGGTATAACCCACTACGGTCGGCTGACCGGTGGTGCCAGAAGATGCGTGCACACGTACAATCTGTTCCTGTGGAACAGCGAACATACCAAACGGATAGTTATCACGTAAATCCTGTTTGGTGGTAAACGGGAATTTGGCCAGATCTTCCAGAGAGTTAAAATCGTCTGGATGCACGCCAGCATCATCGAATTTCTTTTTATAAACCGGGCTATTCTGATAAGCATGTTGCAACGTCTTTTTCATACGCTGTAGCTGAACACTGCGTAACTCATCAACCGATACTTTTTCAATTTTTTCCATTGCATTGTTATTCATATTCTGGTGGTGTTTCAAAAAGTATGCTGAAAAAAAGCAGGTTGGATTTTGATAAAATAGAGAAATGCGAATAACTCTAGAAATCAAGTGTCCAGCCTGCCTAAGTGACAGTATAAAGAAAAATGGCACAAAAGTAGATGGTAAGCAAAATTACCAATGTAAAATATGCAGACGTCAATTTATTGGTGATCATGCTCTCAGTTATCAAGGCTGTCACTCAGGTATCAAAACCAAAATATTACACCTCATGGTGCGAGGCAGTGGTGTCAGGGATATAGCAGAAATTGAAAGAGTAAGTATCGGTAAAGTTCTACGGACACTTAGCCAATCAAAATATCAACTTCGAGCACAGCAAAGTCATTATGAAACCCTTGAAGTAGATGAGTTTTGGACTTTTGTTGGTCATAAGCAAAATAAACAATGGCTAATTTATGCCTATCATCGAGAAACAGGTGAAATTGTTGCTTATGTATGGGGTAACCGAGATTTAGCCACTGCAAAACGACTTAAATTAAAATTGAAGCAGTTAGGTGTAAGCTATACATGTATATCAAGTGACCATTGGGATAGCTTTGTTACGACCTTTAAAGAATGCAAACAGTTGATTGGTAAATTTTTCACTGTGGGTATAGAAGGCAATAATTGTCGATTACGGCATCGAATCAGGCGAGGCTTTAGGAGAAGCTGCAACTTCTCCAAAAAGCTTGAAAATCATTTCAAAGCCTTTGATTTAGTGTTCTTTTATATCAATAATGGATTCGTTTAATGCCAGCATACTTTTTGAAACACCACCCATATTCTTACTCCTGACGCAGTCTTCCTGACCACGGTTTAATTCATTGATTGAATGATGTGTTTAATCCATATTTTCTAAAACCAGTGCAACACCTTGACCAACACCCACACACATGGTGCAGAGTGCATATTTGCCATTACGACGTTTTAATTCTTTCATGGCGGTAATCACCAAACGGGTGCCACTCATACCCAGCGGATGACCCAAAGCGATGGCACCGCCATTCGGGTTAATTCTGGAATCATCGTCTTGCAAGCCGAGTTCACGAATCACGGCCAGCGATTGCGCTGCAAATGCTTCATTTAGCTCAATCACGTCCATCTGCTCCAGACTCAGGCCAGTCTGTTTCAGCACTTTCTGTACCGCTGGAACCGGCCCAATACCCATATATTTAGCTTCGACACCGGCGCTGGCCATCCCGATCACTTTAGCTTTCGGGCTCAAACCATACTGCTCGGCAAACTGCTGATTCCCAAGTAATACGCAAGCCGCCCCGTCATTGACACCCGAAGCATTGCCAGCGGTGACTGAGCCGCCTTCTTTACGAAATGGGGTTTTTAAGGCGGCCAGATTATCCAGCGTCGTCTCTGCGCGCGGATGCTCATCTTGGGAAATGGTCAGAGTGCTTTTCTTCGGACCTTTGACCTCTACTGGCAGAATTTCTTCGGCAAAAATACCCTTCTGCTGGGCTACTGCGGTTTTCTGTTGGCTGTGATAGGCAAACAGGTCCTGGTCTGCACGGCTAATCTGATACTTTTCAGCGACGTTTTCGGCCGTTTCCGGCATGCTGTCAACGCCAAACTGTGCTTTAAATTTTGGGTTGATAAAACGCCAGCCAATGGTGGTGTCATAAATTTCAGGGGTACGGCTAAAGGCAGTCGTAGGTTTGGATTGCACGAAAGGCGCTCGGCTCATGGATTCTACGCCACCCGCCAAAACAAATTGTGCTTCACCCGATTTGATGGCACGTGCTCCCAGTCCAATGGCATCCAGACCTGAAGCACATAAGCGGTTCACGGTGAGCGCTGGAACAGATTCAGGCAACCCTGCGAGTAAAGCAGCCATACGCGCCACGTTGCGGTTATCTTCACCGGCCTGATTGGCACAGCCCAAGATCACTTCATCCAGTTCTGCCCATGGCAAGGCAGGATGCTGATCTTTCAGATATTGAATCGGTAGCGCTGCCAGATCATCAGCACGAATGCTGCTCAGTCCACCGGCATAGCGTCCGATCGAGGTGCGAATTCCATCAAAAATATAAACCTGTTCCATGATTCTTCCTTTTAGCCAGCAACGCGTAATGGTTGCTGCTGAGTTTTCTGTGCATGTCCCTGCACCGCTTTCTTTGCTAAATATATACTAGTTCTATAGCGGTCTTCACCATAAATACGATACATATTTTCTAAAATTTGTAAAATTGTGCAATATCCAATTTTATCTGCCCACTCGAATGGACCACAAGGATAATTCACGCCATATTTCATAGCAGAATCAATATCTTGCTCTGATGAAATATCATGCAATACCGCTTCACAGGCTTCATTCACTAACATGGCAATACTACGTATAACATAAAGACCGGGATGATCCTTAGACCAAATAGGTATCATATCCATACCTATGAGGAATAGCTCCACTGCCTGGCGCTGTTCAGTACTACATGCTGGTGATGCAACGACTGGAATTGCCTGGGCATTTGTCCAATCTGCATGCCAGTCCATCAACACTACAGGCTCATGCGGATAAGCCAGTTCAACCGACTCACCGAGCGATAATCGCAGGGAAAGATCACCAATCAGGATTTCATTCTGTTCTGCCGCCTGAAAAATGAGATCCACATGAGAGGCCTGTTTTAAACGTTCAATCAAGGCTAAGGAATGTCGCCATTCACCTTTTACCGTGACTTTGAGCTTATTCAGCGACTTGGCATAACACACTGGCAATTCATATACAGGCACAGGCTTGGACTGCGTGTAATCATAAAAACCCTGACCGGACTTGCGGCCATAACAGCCGGCATCGACCAGTTCTTTTTGAATCAAGGACGGGCGGTAGCGTGGCTCATAGAAAAATTCCTGATAGACACTTTGTGTGACCGAGAAATTCACATCCTGCCCAATCAGATCTGTAAGTTCACACGGCCCCATGGCAAAACGGCCACATTCGCGCATGATGTAATCGAGCTGTTCCGGGGTGGTGGCATTTTCCTGCAAGGCACGAAAGGCCTCGGCATAATAAGGTCGTGCGACACGATTGACGATAAAACCGGGGGTCGATTTGGCTCGCACCGGAACCTTGTTCCAGTCCTTCATCAGATCAAATACTGCATCGGCAATCGCTGCTGAGGTTTTCAGTCCGCGGATAATCTCGACCAGTTTCATCACCGGCGCCGGATTAAAGAAATGCAGACCAATCACTCGCTCGGGATGTGGAATCGCCGAGGCAATTGCGGTAATGGAAATTGAAGAAGTATTAGACGCAAAAATCGTCTGTTCCGGGCAAATGGCAGCCAGCTGTTGAAACAGGTTTTGCTTCACTTCTTTCTTTTCAACAATGGCTTCAATAATTAAGCCCGCATCGGCAAGCTGCTGAATGTCCTCTGCCACAATCAGATTGGCGAAGGTACTCTCCAGCAATTGCTGGGTCATTTTGCCATTTTGTACGCGCTTGCTCAGCTGCGCCTCTAAAGCAGTCAAGGCACTCTGAACTTTGCTGCGATCGAGATCAAACACATAGGTCGGATGCCCGTGCATGGCTGCCAGTTGTGCAATACCAATCCCCATGGTTCCAGCACCGACCACAGCAACTTTGACTTGTTCCAAATTGATCTGTTGCATGATTTAGCATCCTTTATATTCAGGGGTACGCTTCTGCATAAAGGCTTGTACACCTTCTTTATAGTCGCTTGAACGTCCAGCCAGACGTTGCAGGTCACGTTCCAGAATGAGCTGCTCATCCAGATTATTGTCGGCTGCGGCATGGATGGCTTTTTTGATCAGGGACAGACCATAGGTCGGTTGCTGTGCCAGATGCTCTGCCAGTTTTTTCGCTTCTGCTTGCAGTTGTTCATCTTCAACCACTTGCCAGATCATGCCCAGTTGTACTGCGCGCTCAGCCGGAATTTTATCGCCGAGCATGGCAAGGCCCATCGCCTGAGCACGCCCGACCAGACGCGGCAGGAACCAGGTACCGCCTGAATCTGGCACCAAGCCAAGACGGCAGAAGGCCTGAATAAAGGAAGCCGATTTTGCTGCCACCACAATGTCACAGGCCAGGGCAATATTGGCGCCTGCCCCTGCTGCCACACCATTCACCGCACAAATCACCGGTTTAGGCATTTCGGTAATCAGCTTGATCAGAGGGTTGTAATATTTTTCAATCGACAGACCTAAGTCCGGTGCATCGGCATTCGGATCGACCACACGGTCATTCAGATCCTGACCGGCACAGAAACCGCGGCCTTCGGCTGAGATCACTACGGCACGAATCTGGCTGTCTTTGGCCCAGGCCTTGATGACCTTGGAGACTTCCTGATGCATGGTTTCATTAAAGCTGTTGAGCTGTTTTGGACGGTTAAAGGTCAGGTAGCCCACTGCATTTTTTTCTTCGACAATAATTGTTTGATAATCCATTACATACCTCTAAATTCTGGTTTTCTTTTTTCTAAAAATGCATTGATGCCTTCCTGGCGATCTTGGGTCGCCGCCAGCCAGACAAAATGTTGACGTTCAAGTTTCAGTCCCTGACTTAAAGTCACTTCATGAATCGACTTTAAAGATTGCTTGATGGCACGAATGGCCAGCGGTGCCTGCTTGGCAATTTTTTCTGCCAGTTCCAGTGCGTATTGCACGGTCAGTCCTGCCGGACAAACCTGGCTACTAATGCCATGTTGCAAGGCTGTTTGTGCCGAAATCATTTCACCAGTCATGGCCCAGCGCATCTTTAATTGCTGACCGACCAGACGGGCCAGACGCTGGGTTCCACCGGCACCCGGCAACATACCTAAACCGATTTCAGGCAAGGCAAACTGGGCATTTTCTCCGGTCAGCACCATGTCACCATGCAAAGCCAACTCGAAACCTGCACCAAAAGCATAACCATTTACGGCCATGATTAAAGGCTTGGAAAATTCATCAATTTTTTTCCAGAGCAGTGGGCGTTGGTCTTGCTGGATGCTGACCACATCTAACTGCGCCAGCTCATTTAAATCAGCACCGGCAGCAAAGCATTGCGTATTTCCGGTGATGACCACGGCTTTCACAGCAGCATCTGTTTCCAAGTCCTGTAGACAGGCTGCAATGTTTTGCAAGGTGGCATTGTTTAAAGCATTGCGCTTTTCTGGACGATTTAGCTCGATCAGTACCACACCCGGCTTGGGTGAGCTGGTTTTAATGTAGGTCATCCTTGAACTCCTGCTATGCTCGCGGTGCTGTAAATTCAGCTTTTATTCATCAAAACTGAGTCGGACATTGGCCGTGGTTGGACGTGCCTGACAACTGAGCACATAGCCTTTCTGAATTTCATCTTCTTCCAGACTGTAATTCACCGCCATTTCAACCTGTCCCTCTAACACCTTACATTTACAGGTTGCACAGACGCCGCCCTTACAGGCATATGGCAGGTCTGCCCCAGCACGTAGCGCAGCATCTAAAATACTGTCGTCCTGTTTGGAGACTTCGATAATCAGCTCACGACCATCTAGAACAATATTGACGCGTTCTTCGCTACGGCTTTCCATCTGCTGGGCGGTTGCTTTCGGTGCAGTACCCGTATTGAAGCGTTCAGTGTGAATCTTGCTGCGCTGAATGCCCCAAGTCGGCAATACCGTTTCGACTGCTGTCATCATTTCTTCAGGACCACAGGCAAAACAGTGATCTGCTTCGGCTGAAATCAGATTGGCCTGAAATAACTGCTGCAATTTGTCTGCATCAATCCGACCATTAAAGATGTCACTGTCATTCAGTTCACGTGAAAAAATATTTACCAGTTGCAGACGTTCCTTAAAACGGTCTTTCAAGTCCATGATCTGTTCAGAGAACATGGTCTGTTTCCAGGAGCGGTTGCCATATACCAGAGTGAATGTTGCTTCCGCTTGACGGTTCAATACCGACTTTACAATCGATAAAATTGGCGTAATGCCACTGCCTGCTGCAAATCCTAGATAATTCTGGCCACCAGCCTTGGCGGCTTTCTGAAAAAACACCCCTTGCGGTGGCATGACTTCTAGTACATCGCCCGCTTTGAGATGCGCATTGGCCCAGGTTGAAAACTGACCCTGATCAATTTTTTTAATCGCAATACTCATGTCTTCCTGCGTATCACTGCAGATCGAGTAACAGCGGCGCAGCTCGCCGTCATCGGTTAAATGACGAATGGTCAGGTGCTGACCCGGCTGATATTGGAAAGCATCCAACTGCTCAGGCGCGAGATCAAAGGCAATGCAGATCGCCTGCTCGGTTTGTGGCTGAATCGATTTAATGGTTAATGGTATAAATTGGCTCATGGCAAAATCCTTCTTTTAGGTGGCGGTGTTCAGGCTTGTTATTGGTTTACCCTGCCCACCGCGCAATCGTTACAATCAAATACATTTGAAATAGTCAAAAGTTTCTAAGCAGTCCCGACATTGATATAAAGCTTTACAGGCGGTCGAACCGAATTCACTTAATAATTTGCTGTTGTTACTTAAGCACTGTGGACAGGTGATGCCATCGGTCAATGCCACATGCGTACCACAGCTATGTGACTGGCCTTGCGGCGGGGCAATACCATATTGCTGTAATTTGTGTTTGCCCGATTCACTCATCCAGTCCGTGGTCCAGGCTTGAGACAGGTCCACAATGACTTTGACCGGCGTCAAACCATTGGCCTCGAAAGCCTGGGTAATTTCTGCTTTTAATAAATCCGTGGCCGGACAGCCGCTATAGGTCGGCGTGAGTCGCACCACAATTTCATCCTGCTGATTCAGCTCGACGCCACGAATCATACCCAGATCAATCACTGACAATACCGGAATCTCTGGATCAGAAACTTGCTGTAAAACGTCCCAACATTGATCTTCTACGTGTCGAATCAGATTCATGCGACTCACTCCCTGTGATTGTGCCGAATTACCAGTTCATGTTTGGATATAAGCGCTGCATGTATTGCAGTTCAGCCAAAACAAAACCGAGATGTTCTGTATGTAAACCCTGTTTAGCCCCACTGCGATAAGCACCCAGCTCTGGCAGGCTTAATTCAAATCGCGCCAGCTCGGCTGTAATGGTCTCCAGCCACTGGACTTTTAAATTTTCAATCTCTGGAATGACACCGCTATCGACTAGTTGTTTTTCAGCTGCCGTCAGAACAAAAAGTTCTTCGGTAAAACGCCATAACTCGTTTAGACCTTGCTGGGTTTTTTCATGCGCTTCTGCGGTACCTAAACTTAAGCGTTCCATCCAGGTGGTGGAAAAACGCTGGTGATATTTCACTTCTTTGAGTGATTTCACTGCAAAGGCAGCCAACTCAGCATGCTGACTTTTAGTTAAAACACTAAATAATAAAGTGTGGTAGTGATCCATCAACCACTGGCGTACCAAAGTCTGGGCAAAATCACCATTCGGCTGTTCGCACAGCAGCAAATTACGGTATTCACGCTCGGTGCGGAAATAAGCCAGCTTGTCTTCATCACGACCCTGTCCTTCCACTTCACCCGCCAGACTGAGGGCAGTACGTGCCTGACCCAATAAATCCAGTCCAATATTGGCTAAGGCAATATCCAGCTCCAGTTCAGGTGCATGACCACACCACTCTGCCAAACGATGAGACAGGATCAGTTGACTGTCACCCACATGTAAAAGAAATTCTGCCAATACTTGATTTGTCATAATCTTCACCTTTCCCTTTACATGTGCTCGATGCCAGCTGGAATGTTATAAAAGGTTGGATGACGATAAACCTTGTCCAAAGCGGGTTCAAAAAACTCTGCTTTTTCATCTGGCTGGGAAGAGGTAATCAATTCAGATTTCACCACCCAGATACTGATGCCTTCATTGCGGCGGGTATATACATCGCGGGCATTTTGTAGTGCGACTTCCTCATCCGGCGCACGCAGGCTGCCGACATGACGGTGACTCAGACCCTGTTTACTACGCACAAACACTTCATAAAGTGACCAGTTATTTTTGTTATTCATGAGCAAATTTCCTTATATTGATCAAACTATTTTTTAAGCGACTTTTTGTGCTGCTGACTGTTGCTGCTGTTTCTGCTGTTTCTGCGCATAGACGGCTGCTGAATCACGTACCCACTTGCCGCCTTCCCAAGCTTTGCGGCGTGCTTCAATACGCTCATGGTTACACGGTCCCTTGCCTGCAAGAATCGCAAAAAACTCATCCCAATTGATTTCACCAAATTCGTAATGTCCGGTGGCTTCATTGAATTTGAGGTCTGGATCTGGAACGGTTAAACCCAGCTGCAAAACTTGCGACACGGTGTTATCGACAAATTTCTGACGTAGCTCATCGTTGCTGAATAATTTAATTTTCCACTGCATACTTTGTGCACTGTTCGGTGAATTATCATCACTTGGACCAAACATCATCAGTGCCGGCCACCAGAAACGGTTCACTGCATCCTGTGCCATCTGCTTTTGTTCCGGCGTACCATTGGCCAATTCCATCATGGCTTCAAAGCCCTGACGCTGATGGAAACTTTCTTCTTTACACACACGCACCATAGCGCGGGCATAAGGACCATAAGATGTACGGCACAGCGCAACCTGATTGACAATTGCTGCACCATCTACCAGCCAGCCAATCGCGGCAACATCGGCCCAGCTCAGGGTTGGATAGTTGAAAATTGAAGAATATTTCATGCGACCGGCAATCAGCTTATCCATCATGTCGTCACGATCGGCACCCAAGGTTTCTGCAGCACTGTACAGATACAAGGCATGACCGGCTTCGTCCTGAACTTTTGCCATCAGCACAGCTTTACGTTTTAAGGTCGGTGCACGGGTAATCCAGTTGCCTTCCGGCAACATGCCCACCACTTCAGAGTGTGCGTGCTGACCGATCTGACGAATCAAGGTCTTACGATAAGCATCCGGCATCCAGTCCTTCGGCTCTATAGAAATATCCTTTTCAATCTTTTGATCGAAGATTTGTTGTTGGTTATTCATTGTTCCCTCACTTATCCCAAGTGTTGATACACTCAAATTAAAACGATACGTAATTAAAATCAATATTTATTTATTGGTATCATTTAATTTTTATCACTTATTTTTAATAAATATTTGTTTTATATCATTTAATATTTTTTATTTTATTGTTACGCATTTTTAAACACAGATTTATGATTGACATTTTCACTTTTTCAACACAAATTATGAAACATCAAAATTAAAATACATCTCAAAACGTATCGTAAATGGAGTTTTTACAATGTTAGAGTTAGACAGCAGCTCAAGCACAATGGATTATCACAATACTGAATCGAGCCATAATCCTCTTGCCATCAAAAGCTTAGCTTCACTGGTGTACGGCCAGGAATACATAGCGCGAGCCGATTTACGTACGGTTTATCATGCCATTAGCGGTGAAGCGGTTTATCAAGTCGGCAGTCAGGGCATCGATACCCAAGCCGTGGTGAAGTATGCCAAACAAAAAGGCGCGGCTATTGCCACATGGACCTTCCATCAACGTGCCAATGCACTGAAGCAAGTGGCACAATATTTGATGGAACGCAAAGAAGACTTTTATGAACTTGCCAAAGCAACCGGCTGTACCCGTAAAGATGCCTGGATTGATGTTGAAGGTGGGATTGGCACCTTATATGCGTATTCAAGTTTGGTGCGTCGTGAACTGAGTGATGAAACAGCGCTAGTCGAAGATGCCTGGATTCCTCTTTCTAAGCAAGGTAGCTTTGGCGCGAAACATATTCTGACGCCTAAAGCCGGTGTCGCCGTGCATATCAATGCCTTTAACTTTCCGATCTGGGGCATGCTGGAGAAAATCGCTCCTACACTACTGGCAGGCGTACCCTGTATTGTCAAACCGGCGACCGAAGGTGCCGAGCTGACCCATGCCGTGGTCAAAGCCATTCATGAAAGCGGTTTCTTGCCAGAAGGTTCACTACAGCTCATTTGTGGACAGATCTATGATTTATTTGATCATTTAAATCCTCAAGATACGGTCACTTTTACCGGTTCTGCTTCAACAGGGCAAAAACTGCGTTCGCATCCACATTTAAATGCCTACTCGATTCCATTCACCATGGAGGCAGACTCGGTCAACAGTGCGATTTTAACAGCGCAAGCCAATGATGAAACGATTGATTTATTTGTCCGTGAAGTTTTCCGTGAAATGACCACTAAAGCTGGACAAAAATGTACTGCCATTCGTCGTGCCTTTGTGCCAGCCGAGATATTGGATACAGTACAAGACCGTCTGATTGCAAAACTGAAAAAAGTGGTTGTCGGTGATCCGGCTCAGGAAGGCGTAACGATGGGTGCTTTGGCCAGCGTCAAACAGAAATATGATGTCGCTGCAAAAGTTGAACAGCTCAGCCAGGATGCAGAGATCGTATTCGGTAGCCACTTGCGTCAGGACTTTAAGATTCAAGTACAAAATACGGAGACATCTGCATGCTATCCACCGACAGTTTTGCTATGTAAAGCACCGGCTCAGGCAGAAAATATTCATAAAATTGAAGCTTTTGGGCCTGTGGTCACTTTAATGCCATATACTGACCTGGCTCAGCTTGCTGACCTGGTGGCACGTGGCGAAGGTAGCCTGGTGGCCTCCATCGTACGCAATACCGATGAAAATATTGAACAACTGCTCAGCAAAATTGCGCCATGGCATGGTCGTGTCCATATTCTGGATGCTGAAAGTGCCAAAGAAAGTACCGGACATGGCTCTCCATTGCCTTTACTGGTGCATGGTGGACCGGGTCGTGCCGGTGGAGGTGAGGAACTCGGCGGCTTGCGCGCAGTCAAACATTATATGCAACGTACTGCGATTCAAGGCTCGCCAAATGCCATGACCCAGGTCGGCCATAGCTGGACGGCAGGCGCTCAGGTCTTTGAAGACCGTGTGCATCCTTTCAAAAAGTCATTTGATGAATTGCGTATCGGCGAGCGCTTGCTGACTGCACGACGTAGCGTGACTGAAGCCGATCTAGTGAATTTCGGCTGCCTGAGCGGTGATCACTTCTATGCGCATATGGACAAAATTGCTGCGGCAGAATCACTGTTTGGTGAGCGTGTCGCACATGGCTATTTCGTAGTATCCGCAGCTGCAGGTTTATTCGTTGATGCTGCTCCAGGCCCGGTCATTGCCAACTATGGCATGGACAACTTGCGCTTTGTAGAACCGGTAAAAATTGGCGATACCATTCAGGTAGAACTGACCTGTAAGCAGAAAACTCCAAAAGCACTGCGCGATCCGGCACAGAAACCACATGGTGTCGTGGTCTGGGATATTAAAGTGAAAAACCAGCGCAATGAACTGGTTGCAACCTACGATATTTTAACGCTGGTTGAACGTGGCTAAAAATTCATACCAAAAAAAGGAATCATTATGATTCCTTTTTTTTATCTTTAAAAATTATTTGTATCTATTTTTAAAAACAGATTGACGTCTATCTATTTAGCCTCTAGATTAATTAAATGCGATACAACATAAAAATAACAAGCAAATTAAAAGTATCAAATAAATATCTCAAACGATCAGCACAGGATGTTGCATGATGAATGATAAATCGCTGAACCTAGAAATGGTTGAAAGGACGATTCAACCAACAGATCAAAATTTTGAGCCTATACCGACAGAAACGGCCGTGCCGCTGTCTGAACAGATTGAACCGCCACCGGAAAGCAGCACCTATCAATGGTATGTGGTGGTCATTTGTATGGTGGCTTACATTCTGTCATTTGTAGACCGTCAAATTTTATCGCTCATGATTGAACCGATTAAAGCCGATTTAATGCTAAGCGATACCCAGTTTAGTCTATTGCAAGGTCTGGCCTTCTCCTTGTTTTATGCCATTATGGGTCTGCCCATCGCAGCATTGGCGGATCGAAAGTCCCGGATTAAAATCATTGCAACCGGGATTGCGTTTTGGAGTCTTGCCACAGCGGCTTGTGGTCTCAGTAAAAACTTTATTCAAATGTTTATTGCACGTTTGAGTGTGGGTGCCGGTGAAGCTGCGCTTTCCCCTGCCTTTTATTCAATCGTTGCCGATTTGTTTCCGAAAGATAAATTAGGCCGTGCACTCGGTGTATATGCGATTGGTGCCTTTATTGGTTCGGGCCTAGCTTTCCTGATTGGCGGCTATGTGATTGGCCTGCTAAAAGATGTCAGCTTCGTGGCTTTACCGCTCATTGGTGAAGTGAAAACCTGGCAACTTACCTTTATGATTGTGGGTCTACCGGGCGTATTGCTGGCCCTGCTCATGGTGCTGACGGTGCGTGAACCTGCACGTAAGGGTATGAAAGTCGGTCAAGATGGCCAAGTCATTAAAGCCTCTTTCAAAAATTCGATTGGTTTTATCAAGACACATAAAAAGACCTTCTTCTGTCATTTTATTGGCTTTTCTTTTTACACCATGATGCTGTATTCGCTGCTAGGCTGGGCACCTGCCTATTACATGCGTAATTTCGGTCTGGATGCGAGTCAAACCGGTTATATCCTCGGTACGATTATTCTAGTCGCGAATACTTCAGGTGCCTTGTTCTGTGGCTGGTTGATCGACTTCTTCTCGAAACGTGGCTATAGCGATGCTGCAATTCGTACCGGTGCGATTGGCTGTGCAGCGCTGATTATTCCGAGTGTGCTGTTTACTCAAGTCGATAATATGCAGCTTTCATTTGCGCTGATTTTTGTGGCGATGTTCTTCTCCACTTTCCCGATTCCTGCATCGGCTGCTGCTACGCAAATGCTGACACCGAATCAGCTACGCGCACAGGTATCTGCCAAATTCCTGCTGGTTTCAAACCTGATTGCCTTAGGCGTCGGAACCACCGCAGTGGCGTTAATCACGGATAAATATTTCCAGAATACCTTAATGGTTGGTAACTCAATCTCGATCGTCAATGCGATTGCCGGATTGATTGGTTGCTTCCTGTTGTACAAGGGCTGTCAGTATTATCGTGAGAGTATGAAAGTCGAAAAACTGGCGGACTAAAATGGCTGGATATTGCTAAACCTTCTTAATTTTCACTTTTAAAGGCCTTTAATCCACATTAAAGGCCTTTTTATATCAGCCCAAAAAGTTCAATTTTCAGGTACTCATCATTCAATTCCGATCCAGCCTAGACAGGCTGCCTAAAAAAACGTATAACACCGTTTTAAATTTACAGGTGTGCACCGTTGAAACTTGTGCTTGCTCCCATGGAAGGCTTAACCGATCCGATTATGCGTGATGTGCTGACATCCGTAGGTAGCTTTGACTGGTGTGTGACCGAGTTTATCCGTGTCACCGATTCCCTTCTGCCCGATCATATTTATCATACTTACTGCCCGGAACTGTTGAATGATGGCAAGACGGCGGCAGGTACACCGGTACATGTCCAATTCTTAGGAAATAATCCGGAGATGCTAGCAGCGAATGCCGCCAAAGTGGCAGCCATGGGCGCACCGGCAATTGACATGAATTTTGGCTGTCCGGCCAAAACCGTGAACCGTCATCGTGGTGGTTCAGTCCTGCTCGATGAACCCGAAGTCGTGCATGAGCTGGTTAAAGCCGTGCGTGATGCAGTGCCTGCGCATATTCCGGTTTCCGCCAAAATGCGTCTGGGTTATATGGACCGTAATTTCATGCTGGAAAATGCCCATGCCATTGAAGATGCAGGAGCAGCATGGGTTACCGTTCATGCACGCACCAAAGCCGATGGCTATACTCCGCCCGCATTCTGGGACCAGCTACAACCGATTCGTGAGACACTTAAGATCAATGTGATCGCCAATGGTGAAATCTGGAACAATGCCGATGCCAAACAGTGCCGTCTGGAATCCGGTTGCGAAGATCTGATGATTGGCCGTGGTGCAGTGACTACACCCGACCTGACCCAATGTATCCGTCAAAACTCGGATGCACCTTTGATGAACTGGAATGAACTACTGCAACTGCAAATTCGTTTTATCAACGGCCCAGCCAAAACTGAGATCGGGATGGTCGGCCGTTACAAGCAATGGCTGGGCATGATGTCGAAACATTATCCTGAAGCCAAAGCATTATGGGATGAAGTAAAACGGATTAAAGTTCTGGCCGAGATTACCGAAAAACTGAAAGCTTCAAATATTTAAAACTAAAAAGCCTTTGAATCATTCAAAGGCTTTTTTATGGGCTCGTAAAAGCTTATGACTGCTTAGGCTGTTTTGAATACCACTTCGAAATAAATCCAATCACAAAGTATGAATAGATTAGGGTGTGTTGACACTTTTAGCTTAAAAAAATAGCGAAGTAGTAAAATCAAATCGCCAAACACAATTTTACTATTCGCTATGCCTCGTACCATGCTGACAGATCAACACTGGCAAAAGTTGAAAGTTATTCTGCGTAATTTATCCATTCACCACAACTCAAATTTACGCAATTTTATTGAAGCTATTCTCTATAGAATTAGAACAGGCTGTCCGTGGCGAGATATTCCTTCCTGTTTTGGTCATTCAAACTCTATTTTCAAACGTTTTAATCGTTGGTCAAGCAGCGGTAAGTTACTTAGATTATTCAAATTACTAGCCTCATGCCCCGATATGGAGTGGATTTTTATTGATGGCTCTCATGTACGTGCTCATCAACATTCTGCCGGCATAGCGAATCAATCTATTTCTAAAAGTGTAGGAGGAAACTCCTCAAAAATACATTTGATTGTTGATGCATATGGCAATCCTATTGATTTCATGATTACCGATGGAACCACACATGATGTTAAAGTTGCACCTGATTTAATATCAACATTAGATTTAAAAGAGACAAAAGTGGTATGCGCAGATAAAGGCTATGATTCAGAACCACTGCGTGAACAGATCAGGAAAACAGGAACTAAAGCGAATATACCAAAGAAAACGAATAGCCAATCGAACAATGACCATATGGACTGGTATTTATATAAAATCAGGCATTTAGTTGAAAATATGTTTTGTAGATTAAAGCAATTTAGAGGAATAGCTACTCGATATGACAAGCTCAAAAGAAATTATCAAAGTTCTGTTGCTTTAGCCTGTATATTTTTATGGCTACCTTTATAGGGTTAATTATGAACAGTAAATGTCAACAGACCCTAATTTCTACTAGCAGAACATCCATATTCTAATTTTTCATTTGTTTTAAATTTTTAGATATTAAAGTTCTTTCATAAATCATTTTTTATAATCACTACAAAGGAAATACCCTCTCCTTGTAGGCATAGGTATCTACACATCTATGAGATACCTAATGCCATTGTGGCTATCTCATTGAGTTCATCTATTGAATATTCCGAGAGCAGTTGAAGAGTGTTCAGTAAAATCGAAAGCCCTGCCAATAAGGCAGGTGCACTTTCCAACCTACCTCTTTTCTGCTGCCGACCTGAAAGACGGGTGAGAAATACACGAATTTTCTGATGGTGTTCATCTTCAGAACGCTGGATTCGCCAAGTTAAAACACAAGCCATACAGCTAATCAGTAACCGCCTTAAAATGGCTTCAGGTCTGGTCTGAAGCCATGCTTCAATATCATGACCTGCCTGCTTGAGCAGCTTGAAATAGCATTCAATTGTCCAGCGCCAGTAATACCAGGTCGTCATCTCTACCGTAGTAATCTCTGATGGAACATTGCTGATTAGTGACCATCTTGCGACGGTCTTATCCTGATCATCTTTCACTACGGCAACAATTAATCTGGCTTCAATCGCACTCCCTGGCTGGGGAGCAACCCGTTGGCCTGAATCGTCATTTCTCTTCGGTTTTGCTGCACGTGTTATCCGGATAGCAGTTTCTCCCACATGCAACATATGCCGGTTTCCTTTATAGGCAATCGGCTGGACCTGCTGCGTTTCTACTCGTTCTGCGGCTTCTGCAACTTTGCATGTTTTGCCCTGATGCTCAATTCGATGGCCTTCTTTCGCCCGAATCAGCCATTTAAAACCCTGGCTGCTCATTTCCCTTAGGTGGGCAATGGAGTCACCTTCACGATCAATGATATGAACACATGTTTTCTCAATGGGATATTGTTCAATCACTTTGATTTGTTCGGTAAGTGAATCTAGATGAGATTTGCGCCCAGCAGAGTGTTGACTGAATGTGGAATAGCAGCCTGAGGCATCTGATAGTGTCTGCGCCAGTGGCGCAATAGGTAGTCCCGAGGCTGCATCAACCAGCAGACTGCTTTGCAATTCATAGCCTGAATCATATTGATGGGTTCTTTGCAGGCGCTGAATTTTATGATGGTGTTTCACATACTGTAGCTGAGACCAGTCATGAACAATCAATGCATATTGATGCGGTGATGCCTTGATCTGTTCACATGCAAGATGTTCAATTGGCTGGTTTAACTGACTAAAAGAGATTTTGTCATTATTCAGGAATCGCCAGACCGCTTGTGTGGTTGCGAAACTCGACTTTTGGGCAGAAGCCAGGTCTTTGATTGCCGGAGCAAGTGAAGCAAGAGGGTTCATATTGAGCTTTACAAGGCTGTTATAGCGCTTGACAAGACGCTGGTCCAGGCCAGAGATGTTAAATTGAAGAGCATGCTCTTCAATTTAACGCAAAGTTCAGGAATTGTGTAGATACCTATGCCTTGTAGGAGAGGGCGAGGGAGAGGTTTTTACCCCCCTCATCTCCTTGCTAAGCAGTGCTTCTTATCCCAGAGGGAGAAGGAACTTTTAATATTCATTTTAAAATGAATAGAACGATCATTTTTTTATTTATAAAAGAGATTTATGAATGCGTCCGCTCAATATTTAACAGGATTTCTTTTTTATCCAAACCACCGGCAAATCCTACCAGCTTGCCACTGCGACCAATCACCCGATGACAGGGTGCAATAATCGAAATCGGGTTTTTGCCATTGGCTGCACCCACGGCGCGTACAGCCTTGATATTACCTACCTGTTCAGCAATGTCGCGATAGCTTCGCGTTTGTCCGTAGGGAATATTCAGTAGCGCCTGCCAGACTTTTTTCTGAAAATCAGTACCGGCAAAGTCCAAAGGCAGGTCAAAAACATTGCGCTGACCGGCAAAATATTCCTGGAGCTGACGTCTGGTTTCAATCAAAACCGGATGCTGCGGATCTTCAACCAAGGTCGCCAGTTTCACCCGATTCGGCTGTTCACAGTCCCAAAGCACAGCCACCAGCGCGGTTTCATTCGCGACCAGTTGTAGCTGACCTACGGGAGAATCCATATAGAGATAACTTAAGTTCATGATGGCGCCCTGTCCCAATCACTGAGTTCATTTTCTATATTAACCCAGTTCACCGAGACAGGCAGAAACAAATTATGAAGAGGATACTTTCATCAGTACCAGACCGGAAATGATGAGTACGGCAGCCAGCATACGTAATGCTGTAGCAGGTTCACCCAGAACCCAAATACCGATGAGAAATGAACCCACTGCACCAATCCCGGTCCAGATCGTATAGGCTGTACCTAGCGGCAAAGTACGCATCGCATAAGCCAGTAAAGCAAAACTCAGTACCATGAAGACAATGGTAATAATACTTGGGGTGAGTCTGGTAAAACCTTCAGACAGCTTCATTGAATATGCCCAAACGATTTCAAAAATACCCGCAAGAATAAGTACAATCCAGACCATGCAGCCCTCCTCCTTTTATATAAGAATCAGGCCGTCCTGACGATTTTTCCTGTAAATTCCGATATGCAATTCACAAGGGAGGTCGTTCCTCCTAGGTGTAAAAATTTGATAAAACCACATTGCAGTAATCTGGCTATTTTTACAAAACATGACTTATCGAGATACAACTTAACTTTGCCTTACTCAAATCCTCACGACATTCATGGCTACTCTGGTTATGATAGATGTTGAAAATGCCAAGTCAGAAATAGTTCTAATAATCGGACAATTCATCCACAACAATTACATGAGAATGGGCTCAGAATATTAAGTTATACACATCAATTAAATTTAAACTATGTCTGGAGTAATTACATAATGAAACACAAATATGCGAGACATTGATCATTTTTTACTTGGTTAAATTATTAACTCTTGATTAACAAATAACCACTAAACACAAGGGTTATATGTAATAAAAAAGAACCCAATTTGAGTTCTTTTTATACAGATTTTGTCTAAATCGCAATCAATCAGGCTACAAACGATTACATTTTATGCAACATATCCATATGGTTATCAACATAGATATCTACACACTTATCCATAAAGTTATCCACATATTTATGCACTTATGAGTTTTTAACGATTACAATTGAACCTGTCCCACTCTCGCTAATTCCGCACGCATTTCATCAATCACAGCTTTATAATCCAGCTTACCAAAAATAGCTGAACCCGCCACAAACATATCGGCACCCGCTTCGGCAATTTCACGAATATTGCTTGGCGTAACACCACCATCAACTTCCAGACGAATATCACGACCTGAAGCATCAATCAGTTTGCGTGCCTGACGCAATTTATCCAAAGTCATTGGAATAAATTTCTGTCCGCCAAAACCCGGGTTCACGCTCATGAGCAAAATTTGATCGACTTTATCCAGTACATAATCCAGATAATGCAGTGGCGTTGCTGGGTTAAATACTAGACCCGCTTTGGCGCCACCTGATTTGATCAACTGTATAGAACGGTCAATATGATCAGACGCTTCCGGATGGAAAGTAATGATATCAGCACCCGCTTCAAGGAAATCTCCGATCATGCGATCCACCGGCTTAACCATCAAATGCACATCAATGGGCGCCTTGATCCCATAATTTTTCAAGGCCTTACAAACACCTGCACCAAAAGTCAGGTTCGGTACATAATGGTTGTCCATGACATCAAAATGAACAACGTCTGCACCTGCTTCCAACACATTCTCGACTTCTTCACCTAAACGGGCAAAGTCAGCAGATAAAATAGAAGGGGCAATTAAATAAGGCTTGGACATGGGAGAACCTGGCTTGTTGAAATTGGATTTTTCCCATTATATCAAATCCGCTCCGGCTACTGTGATTCGATGTTGCAAGATTAAAACGCTGTGTAACGCTTTGAGGCTTATGCCGGCATCACCGCTTGGTTTAAAGTGCAGGATAATGATGAATAGTGTAGAAGACTGATGAAAAGTATTGCCCATATCCAGACGCAACAAGCTTCACGAATTGCCAAACGCCTGGCCAATCACTGGAAACATAAATTTAATATTGATGAAACCGAACAAAATTTCCTGATTTATTTTCCAAGTGCGGAAGTGAACCTGATCCCAGAGGCAGATCATCTTACCGTAACGATTCAGAGCAATGCTGATTCCACTGACCTGAATAAACTCGAAAATGTGGTTCTGGATCATCTGATCCGTATGGGACAGGAACATCTGACTGCCGACTGGCAAAGATAGGGACTAAAAAGCCTTGATGATCAAGACATAGCAATGATCAGAAACTAAATACGATGATTCGCTTGTTCATTAAAGGCATGAATACGCTGAATCCTTTTATCCAGTTCGGGATGTGATTCCAGATATTTTTTAAACTTCCCGATCAGGCGAATCCATTTCAGTTCGGTTTCTGTCAGATGCCGGTCTTTTCCATCGATATTGAGAGTGAAATTTTTCATTTTTAAGGTTTGTGATTCCTCTGCCAGTATTCTGGCATTTTCCACCCGCTGCAAAAAATTAGACAAGTGAATACTGGAAATCTGCTGTTGATGCCAATGCTGCATGGCATAGTCATCGGCATCCAGTTCAATCGCCTGCGAATATCCGGCATCGGTCAGGACCACTACATATGCGGTGACCACATCACTTAAATCTCCAGTTACAAAGGCAAACAGTCCCGCCACACCCAGATTAGAAATCACTTTTTGCATGCTGTGCTTCTGTACCAGATGGCCTTGTTCGTGGGCCAGTACTGCGAGGACTTCCTCATCAGTGCCGCTGATTTTCACCAGTTCATCAGTCACAATAATGGTGTTATTCGGGATGGCTGCGGCATTCATGCCCATGCTTGATCCACCTTGACGGAAAATAATTTTTGCAGGTTTTCCTACAGCAATCTTTTGTTCATACAAAGTTTTTAATCGCATCTGCTGTTCTTCCGGTAGTGTACTTGGTTGGGTCTGGGCAATTAACTGCTGCTCTGTCCGGTTGCCTACTTCAACCAGAGTCTGCTCCGGAAGGAATTTTGCCAGCTGTTTGGCACTATAAGGAATCCCCCATTTTAAAATCACAATCACTGCACTAATCTCGATGATCATGGAAAAGAAAATCAGGATCGGTGAACGTTCAAACTTCCAGATTGCATGATAAATATCTTTATGTTTAATCCCGAGCCAATGTGGCGCTTTGCTTAAAAACTCAATCCGACGCTCTTCAGGCAGCTCAATAATCGGTTTACGACCACCGACACCACCAATGTAGGCCATGTCCGGATAAGAAAAATAAAAATCTGCAGCGCTAACTTGTACTGGAACATCCTCATCAAGTTTCAAGACAATCCCTTGTTGCTGATCCGGTACAATCCAGGCACAACGGGCTTCAGCGAGAATTCCATCATAAAACTTAACTTCGATAGGTCGTTTCATCACATTTACTCCTATAGCGACGCATCGAAATCAAATACGTTCAGGATTTCATCGGCCAAAGCACTCGGGTCAGGTTGCAAGATATGCTCAAGATTGGTTTCATCTTCAGCCACATATAGTTCTAAGTGTTTTAACTGATATTCATATAAACGGATGGCAGCCCAAGGCGTCATTAAGCCCAGACTAAGAACACGCACTATCCAGTTGCTCAGCACAATCCAGCTATAACGCCAGGTAGTTACCCGTGTTTTAAAGTAACTTTGACCAAGCTCCACATGATTCCAGGTAATGAGGTATAAACGTGCAGAAATGACCGGCCAGACCAGCGCCAGACAAAGCAGATAGCTAAGCAGTAAACCCAGACTAAACAAATTGGTTCCAATCCGGTCCACCCAGTACACTACTGCTGCAAGCCAGCCAATACCAACCAGCAGGCAAACACCCAAGGGCAGATAAACGGCAGACATAAACTTGGACCAGTTAATATTCAGCTTGAATTGCAACTGACCAATCGATAAATGATTAAAGCAATAGCGTTTATAGAGCCAGATCATCACCGGACTAAACAGCAGCAAAGTAAAGATATTGAGCAGGATGGCTAGAAATAAGACCCTATAAGCCTCGCGGTTGCTGCCATTAAAATAAAAGCGCACATTGCCATATTTGCTATTTCGGGCCTTGAATTTCAGGGTCATCCGAATGAGCCAGGGCAAACACAGCGCAGCGACCATCAATAAAGAGCTGGTAGCAAGGATTGAGTAGTTGGTCAGTACGACGGTAACCAGATACAGTTCCAGTGCAAACAGACGACCCAGCAAGATCCGGCTGGGCATGGCCACAAAGTCGAAGCGATGGTTTAAAAATTGGGTATTGCCGTAGAAATAACGCATACGGCGTGCCTTGGCCCAAGGGCTGTACAAGGTCAATGTCACTATGGTCAGCATCAGATTCACCATCCAGATACCAAAATATTCGGATGCACTGCCATGAAATCTGAATCCATATCGCTGATATTTCGGTCTGACCGAAGGCGTGGCTTCAGTCGAAAAACTTGAAGCAGCTGGAAATAATGACTCACTGACACGAATACCGTCTGCTGTCTGCTGCATGACGACCCCAATTTTTTATACTTTTATACATCTGATATTAAAAGAAAAACCCCCAGAATGTAAAAACATTTTGGAGGTTTTTTAATCTTTTTGGCTTTGCTACATATCTGCAGTCCTACTTTAAGGATTTAACTGCACGGCATGGAATTGCAAATGATCATCTACGAAACTTTGAATAAAGTAATAACCATGATCATAGCCCTGATGTTCACGCAAAGTTAGCGGCTGGTTGACGGCATCACAAGCTTGCTGAAACAAGGCTGGATTAAGCTGACTATAGAACTGATCCGAAAAACCCTGATCAATCAGGATATCGCTAAATAAGGCGCCCTTTTCCTGAACCAAAGCGGTTGCATCATGTTCGAGCCATTCCTCTTTCTCAGTACCCAGATAATTCGAGAATGCTTTGTCGCCCCAAGGACACTGGCTCGGGGCACAAATCGGTGCAAAGGCTGAAACAGATTTGAATTTTTCTGGATATTTAAATGCCAGAGTCAATGCGCCATGACCGCCCATAGAGTGGCCAAAGATGCCGATCTTGCCGGGATGGATCACGAATTCCTCAGTGACCAGTGCGTAAAGCTCATCGACAATAAAGCTTTCCATCTGATAGTGTTCAGCCCATGGTGCCTGGGTAGCATTGATATAAAAACCCGCACCCTGACCGATATCCCAGTTGTCGCCTTCTGCCACACCTTCGCCACGCGGCGAAGTATCTGGTGTAATCAGGATCAAGCCAAGCTGTGCCGCCAGACGCTGTGCATGTGCCTTGATGGCAAAGGTTTCTTCAGTACAGGTCAAACCTGCCAGATAGAATAATGCAGGACAGCTGTGGCCCTCTAAAGCTTGAGGCGGCAGAAAAATGCCAAACTTGGTCGGGGATTTAAGATAGCGCGAATCAAAACGATAAATGCGCTGTTCACCTTCAAAGCTTCTATTGTTCTGTATAAGTTTCATGGCTATTCCTTATTATTGCAACCGGTCTGTGGATGACATTGATCTAGGGAGATGATGTCGCCGTAGTGGTCTGTGGAAATAAACGTTGCTCCAGTTGCGGCAACATCAATTCCATATTCTTACCAATCACCCATTGCGGTTCTGATGGCTCAAAACCTTGAGCTGATTCCCATTTTGCTACGGTATCTGTGGCCTGTGCGAAAGCGCTTTGCAAGCTGCTATTTTCACGCATGGCTTCATCAAAGAACGCACGACCAAAATAGGTATAATCCGCTTCATTCGAACAGCCAAAAGACTGCCGATCAGCTGCCGAAGCCGTAATCACCAAGGTATTGTCATTCTGTAAAGCAGAAGCAAAACTGCCTGAAAAACAGGCCGAGATTACGATCACGCGCCAACGTATGCCTGATGCATCTAGTGTTTCACGCAACCATTTTGGATCAACCTGCGCCAGATCCAGTGGGGCATTTTCCATTTCAAATACATTCGGCAAACCGTGAGAGGTCATATATAAAAATAATACGTCACTTTCACGGTTCATCTGCTGCCCCATACGGCGCAATGTCAGCTCCATACTGGTTTTGGAAGCAATCGGCATAGTGGTACGTGTCGCTGGGTGATTGACCAAGGCAATCGATCGGCCAAAAGTACCAAAACGGGTATCAAACTGCTCTTTAATCCGCTCAACTTCAGAATGGAATACATCCTGATAGCTCGCTCCGGCTACCCCCATGAAATACCAGTGTGACTGTGCAAATTCACCATACTCGATATTTTCCAGCGCTTTATTCAGCAAAGTTGGCTGGGCATAGAAAGCATCTTCGGCAAAACTCGGTGGAATTTCTTCGACTTTCCAGATCGGCTGATCTTTGACTGAAATCTGCCAAACTACTAGCGTAAACAAAGTCGCCAGCATAATCAGCGCACGTTCCCACCACGGCCATTTTAATTCATGTGAAATCACCCAGACCACTGCCAGACTTTGCCAGACAAACAGCATGACAAAGAGCGTTGGAATATAGTCGTAAAGGATATAAGGCAGATAATCCAGATCACCCAGATACTGAATCAGACACTGGAACAGCATGATATGGGTATCTAACACCAACCATAACAAGGCTGGCACCAGCATCAAGCGTGGATTATTGACCCGTTGCGAAAGAAAAATACCGACAATCAGGGCAATGAAAGGCCAAAGCGCATAACTGATCAGACCTTGAGAGTTAAAATCTCCCATACGGCCTGAACTGAGCCAGCTAAACAAACTGTTGGCGCAGCCCCCCAAGATCCCCCAAAACACCAGTTGCATGATGGACGGACGGACCAGTTGTAAAGAACGCCTCGACCCCAGAAATAACCACATCCCGGCAATTTGGTTGCTCTTAAAATCGTGCCAAAAATTAATGGAGGGTTTAAAGTCGATCATAGGATTTCAAGGAGATGAGTGGCTCGCTAATGTGCTGAATAAGTTTATGCTTGATAAGCATTTAATCAATGCTAATTTTAAATATATAACAAATCTTTGCTTAATAAAGAAGCCATTATCCTATTCAGCTACAAGTTCATGCTGAAAATACGCATCAAAGCGACAAGCATCGCCTTGCCATTGATGATTTGGCTCTTTTCCAGCCAGAAATACCGCCAGACGCGGACGTTTGACCACGACACGCTTGCCAATTTTCTGCGCCAGTTCCAGCAAGTTGTCGCCCAGATCCATTTCACCATCTTCAGGCAATAACATATGCAACAGCTGCATCTGTTTTTTGACCTGTGCCTGCTTTTTGACTGCCTGCTGATTTTGATCCCGCTGTGGGAACATTGGATCAAGATAAACTACATCGACAACTTTATGCTGCTGGGCCTGTTGCTGCAGATAATCGGCTGAATCAGAAAAAACCAAATGAATCCGTGATACGACCTGACTCAGGAATGCATCCGACTGGGCACGTATATGGCTATCTTCAAGCAAGGTGAATAGAACCGGATGCCGTTCAACCAAGGTCACTTGCGCACCTAAATGTGCCATCAACAGACTGTCATGTCCCAGACCCGCAGTCGCATCAACCAAGCTTGGTTTTTCACTTAAATTACAGGCGCGTGCAATCATTTCCGATTTCAAAGATGCGCGTTTTAAGCGTCCGGTTTCCGCTTGCCAGTCCGGTTGCATCTTCATGCCGTTGGCACATAACCAGAGTCCGTCAGCATCGGCACAAAGGGCCAGTTCAGGATTTAAACGGAAAAAACGTGCATTGAGTTTTTCAACAGTTTCAATTTCAACCTGCACCCCACGAGAAGAAAGCACAGCCTCAAAGTGCTGTGCTTTATCTTGATAGTCAGATTCGGCATATAAGCGAATCGCGCTTACCATAGTTTCCAACCTGTATAGGCAAATAATAAAATCAGCAGACCCGAAGCAATACGATACCAGGCAAAGATCATAAAGTCGCGTTTGGCCACATAAGCGACCAGCGCACGGATTAATATCAATGCCGAGATAAAGGAAACCAGAAGCCCAACTCCGATCACGGTCCAGTCTTCAGTCGTATTTAACACATCATAGCTTTGATAAAGATCCAGCAAGCCAGCGCCAATGATCACCGGAATACCCAGAAAAAATGAGAATTCAGTTGCTGCCTTACGGGACACACCCAAAAACATCGCACCGATAATGGTTGCGCCTGAACGGGAAGTACCCGGAATCAAGGATAAAACCTGAATCAGGCCAATCCAGATCGCATCTCTAATGCTGAGTTCTTCAACTTCATGCACACGGACTTGTGGTGGATTCTTTTCAATCCAGATAATGATCAAACCACCGACGATCAAACCAATGGCAATCGCAATATCATTAAACAGTAATTGTTTGACGGTTTGTCCCAGCGTCAGACCAATCAATATAATCGGAATAGAAGCCAGAATCAGGCCAATGCCTAAACGGCGACCTTGCGGTTCACCGCTGACAATCCCGGTCGCTGCCCCCCAAAGACGCGCCCAATATTCATAAATAACGGCAGCAATTGCCCCCATCTGGATCGCGATGACGAATACATCACTCTTTTCCTTGGTCCAGAAATTCATTAATTCTGATGCCAAAATCAAATGGCCGGTACTGGAAATAGGCAAAAACTCGGTAATGCCTTCGATAATACCCATGATGGCCGCTTTGAGTAGCAGTAAAAGATCCATGCTTTATCCTAATTAATTATGCTTTGCCTTGTTCTGGAATTTTTTTCCACGCGTTATCGCGTAAATATACGGGTAATGCCAATTCTGCACTCACCCATTTTTCTACTTGTGCCGCTGCACGTGCAATGCTGGCAATATCCTGTGCGGTCGCATGCACATCTTTATAAATTGAAGTTTCGCTTTGTACCAGTTCAGCACCTGAGCCAACCGGGGTAAAGCGCACAGCTTGGCTACCTTCTGCATAACTTAACAGTTGCTCATCATCGACCGGTTGCATAATTCCTTGGGCATCCAGTTGATAGCTCGCGATATAGACTTCGCTCATGCGGGCATCCAATACCGCAGACACTTCAGTCAGACCATGCAAACGGTAGGCTGCTTGTGCCAAAGCCTGCAAAGTTGACACCGGAATCACCGGCACATCATTTGACCAGGCCAAGGCCTGAGTCACGGCAGCATTAATACGCACACCGCTAAAAGAACCCGGACCACGACTAAAGGCAATCGCGGTCAAATCAGCAATGGCCAGCCCAAGATCTTGCAGACCTTGTTCAATCATCGGGAGAATCGTTTGCGTTTGTGCCTTGGCGCGCGCATCAAGCTGAAAAAATAGTTCTTGAGTATCATCGATTACAGAAACGGAACACTGCTCATTGGCAGTCTCCAATGCCAGCACTTTCATGCACAACCTTAATTCAGAGAATATAAAAAACGCGGATATGATACTCCACTCATATCCGCTACGCGAGATTTTCCCGAAACAGATACAAAAATGCCTAGAAAATCTAGGCTTATGATTCACTCATTAAAAGAGTGCCTTAGAGTTGCACTTCTTCCAAATCCTGAAATTTCTGAAAATGCTCGGCATAATGCATGGCGCTCATTGTTAATTTTTGAATACTGTCATCATCCAGCGTTTTCACCACTTTACCGGGTGAGCCCATCACCACAGAATTGTCTGGAATGATCTTGCCTTCCGGAATCAAGGCATTGGCACCAATAATACAATTCTTCCCAATCACGGCATTGTTCAGAATGACCGCCTGAATCCCGATCAGGCTGTTATCGCCAATGGTACAACCATGCAGCATGGCCTGATGGCCGATTGTCACATAATCACCAATGTGCATCTCAATGCCTGCATCCGTATGCAACACTGCATTTTCCTGCACATTACTAAAGTCACCCAATTTAATTTTACTGTTATCTGCACGTACTACGGCACCGAACCAGATACTGACTTGTCGCCCAAGTTCAACTTGCCCAATCACGGTTGCGGTTGGTGCCACCCAGCCATCCCATGGCTGATGTGTAGCGGTAGGTATATATCCCTGAAATTTGTACAACATTGATAAAATCCTGTTCAATGGTTAAAAAAATTTGGAGCGTTTAAAAGTTGGAGAATTAAGCAAGAATGGCCAGTCTTTTTTATAATCCAGCCCATATTGAAATAAAGAAATCAACATACGTGCGGTCAAGCCCCAAACCACTTCATTTTCTACCCGCATACTCGGAAAATATAAGGATTGCTGAGCAAAGCGAACTTCATAAGGTGTGGGCGTCACTTCAAGTAAATGCTGCAATGAGGCAAAGAAAATCCGGTCGATTTCCGTCGGTTGTGGAATCAGCTTCACTTGCGGAGGAATCAGTCCCACAATCGGTTTGACCAGCATGCCATTGCGGGCTTTTTGCATCGGCAAATCACCCATTAAATGTACATCAAAAGGATTGAGTGCCGTTTCCTCATAGGCTTCTCTTAGAGCCACCACAATATTACTGGTATCTTGCGGATCGCGCTTGCCACCCGGAAATGAGACTTCTCCAGCATGATTATTCAAATAAGCTGAACGGCGCGTCAGCAATACTTTCGGATCAGCTTCATCTGTAATTGCAATCAACACGGCAGCATGCGCAGATCGGATACGCTTGGAAAAACGTAAGCGTTGCTGCAACCTTTGTGTCAATTCACATGCATCCATTCTTTCAACCCTGACGATGATCATAATTTCATCATAGCCGATTTTAGTCGGGGCGGGAGAGAAATGATGCCAAATTTTGCTTTTTCAGTTATCCTGAGCATACTTTTATCATTGATGATGAATATGAACTTCTGTGCGAATTGTGGACATAAAACCACTGCTAAAATTCCTTTGGGCGATCAGCAAATTCGCAGCGTATGTGATTCATGCGGCTCTATTCATTACATTAATCCGAAAGTTATTTGTGGCGCTTTGGTCTTATTCGAAAACAAAGTACTGCTCTGCCGTCGTGCCATTGAACCACGCTACGGCTTATGGACTTTACCTGCCGGCT
Organism: Acinetobacter sp. CIP 102136; assembly: GCF_000369685.1. GTDB lineage: Bacteria > Pseudomonadota > Gammaproteobacteria > Pseudomonadales > Moraxellaceae > Acinetobacter > Acinetobacter fasciculus. Next base: position 22,697 of record NZ_KB850142.1, on the reverse strand, counting down.
ATATGGAACTGTTTGAAACCATGGAGCAAGGGGCTGCACGGGAAACCCGCGAAGAAGCCGAAGCTGAAGTAGACATTGAACAGCTGTACTGTATGTATAACATTCCACGTATTGGTCAGATTTATGTGCTATTTAAAGCCAATCTGATTGATGGAAAATTTGGTGCGGGTGAAGAGACCATCGAAACACGTTTATTTGATGAAGCAGATATTCCCTGGACCGAACTAGCCTTCCCGAGTGTAGAACACACCCTCAGACATTATTTTGAAGATCGTAAAAGCAACACTTTCCCAATGCATCTGGAAACCTTAGGCACACGTCTAGACCACACGGGTTAAATCTAATCTGTATAAAAAATCCCATACTAAGATGGGATTTTTTTTTATTTCTAAGGAATATTATTTAGCTTTGACTTGATAGCAATCCGCGAGTTTAAACTCAACCGAACCACCGTTTAATTTTGCCAGGCTAATATCTGCCGGTGTTTCACCCTCATTGTTATTATTATAAACTTTTTGAAAACTCGCATAGGTATTGGCCCATTGTACCCCATCACCTGCCGAATTCAGGAAAGTTACACGCCCATTCTGGCCAACATTAGTATCCAGCACATTAGACAAATTGAGCAGTGCACCACCGATCACAATCGTATCCCTAGAATCCGGTGAAGACTGGATACGTGAGTCTACCCCTACCAATGCGCCATTGATATTACCAAACTTTTCATTGGCTAAAATCAGGCGCATGGAAACCGCTTTATCAGCCACAAATGCACGTCCCAAAGTCCCGAGGCGATATTGTTGTATGCCTTGATGATCTAAGAGCGTAGCTGCCAACACATCACCCTTACAGCCATTCACCGGATCAGTCGCAAAACTACTAGAGGATTGCATATTGGTGCGTACATCACCATTACTGTCAATGACGATTCCTAAAGTAATTGGGCTGACAGTGGTATCTGTAAATTTAAATTCCAGATTGGCATACATTGGGAAAATGTATTTCTCCCCATCCGCGACGTTCTGCGCTGTTTTAAAGACCTGACGATCCAGATAACTAATTGGGAAAATCTTATAGAGATCAACGCTTCCCGTATAGTTTTCACCATCGGCCTGCAAACGCCACAACCCCAAGTTGGCTTGATCGGAAGTATCCAGCGATTTTTTGTCAGTCACCATCTTATAGAAAGCTTCTTTACCGGCGATCACATAATCATTCAATAATCTGCCTTGATACAACTCAAGCGGAGTCGCATTATTTGCAATATTCAAGCGGTAAGGCGTGTTAATGGTTTTACTGGTTGGATGAATCCATGAACTTTGCGGATCAGCGGTCATTTGTACCGGTTTCACCTTACGGATGAGTTGAGCATTAATCCCCCCTAAGGAAGATAAATTTTCTTTAGCCAGAGTTAACTCATTATCACGCCATTGTAAGCCGCTGCCAAAGGTATAGCCCTGGCGATCGGTAATCAGCATAAAATGGCCAAATAAATATTTAGTATTCTTATTCTTAATATCACAAGGGCTTTGATTACAGCCCACCAGTCCATCTGAACCCGTCAGGTTACTACCAATTACGCCTGAAGTTGAGAATAATGAAAATTCTGGCTGATACACGGCTGCGTTAGCAATCGTCACCAGTTTTTTAACGGTGGCAAAAGCCACCTCATCCGAAATTGTGCTGATATCAACAAAATCTTTAATTTTGGTCGCCAAATCGGCATCCATCAGATTGATATTCTCACTGGTTTTCGCCAGGTCTTTACGCATCTCTTCAGTAATATACAAAGGTTGTACATCAGATGGATTAATAATACGCCCTTCTTCTAACGCCAAAGCTTGCAGAATTTTAACCAGACGCATGGCCACCTGAACGGTAGGATCATTAGGCACCAAATCACCTACCGGACGTCGAGCAATCCCAGTTGCAATATCGATTACACTTAAACGCGGCAGCTGGGTCTGGGCACTAAAACTGGCATAATCGCTGAGTTTAATTTGACCTAAATTAATCTTGCGTGAAGCAAAACTTTGAATATAAAACTCAATATTATCCGTCTTTTGACAGGTTCCAGAAGCAACCCCGTTTTTACTATCAAATAACGTAATAAAGGTATTTTCTGTATCGCTACTACAGTTAAAGTTCAAACCATCGAGCGGATATTCCAGCCCCCATTCCACACAGTTAGTTGTACCTGGGGTACAAGTACCATTGGTCGTGGCTTCATCATTTTTTTCTGGAATGACATTGGCACTTTCCCCACCACACCCACTCAGTGCCGTTAAAAGTGTGGTTAAAGCAAATGGAAATAATATTTTATTTTTCATCTTTTTGTACTCGAATAGTCCTTATCGAATGGCGACTAATTTTAGTTGTCCATGATTTGTCAGCATCTTGTCTTCAACATCTATTGCTGAGGCCAAAGGCGTCAATAATATATATTCACTTTGAGCAGGAATCTGGAGAACCCCTTCGATACGCTCATGTTGAATAATATTCGCCTGGCCTTCCTGATTTTTAAAACCGCCCGCTCCTTCAAGCACACAGCCGCGACTGTCTAAAAACACAACAAAAGGCCAATAATACGTTGGATTTTTCTGGCTAGAAGCATAAGAGTTGATCTGAATATTCTGGATATCGGATTGAAGCTTTACCACTTCAAAATCAAATTCGTCTGCTTTAAGAGGTGCGCGAGGCCACAGGTTAACTGCTTTTTTAAGGCTGATTTCTTTCGCTTTTTTAATTTTCTTATCATTAAAACACTGCTTGCCCAAGCTATCGATGGTCTCCGACTGTGAAATACGATAATAACTTTGAGCCAGTACCACAGGACCAGAATCTACTTCTGGCGTTTGAAACAAGGATTTTAATACGGATTGTCCCACCCCTTTTTCACGTTCAATTATCTGGATCCGGGTAGTTCCGATATTTGGTGGTGTTTCAAAAAGTATGCTGAAAAAAAGCAGGTTGGATTTTGATAAAATAGAGAAATGCGAATAACTCTAGAAATCAAGTGTCCAGCCTGCCTAAGTGACAGTATAAAGAAAAATGGCACAAAAGTAGATGGTAAGCAAAATTACCAATGTAAAATATGCAGACGTCAATTTATTGGTGATCATGCTCTCAGTTATCAAGGCTGTCACTCAGGTATCAAAACCAAAATATTACACCTCATGGTGCGAGGCAGTGGTGTCAGGGATATAGCAGAAATTGAAAGAGTAAGTATCGGTAAAGTTCTACGGACACTTAGCCAATCAAAATATCAACTTCGAGCACAGCAAAGTCATTATGAAACCCTTGAAGTAGATGAGTTTTGGACTTTTGTTGGTCATAAGCAAAATAAACAATGGCTAATTTATGCCTATCATCGAGAAACAGGTGAAATTGTTGCTTATGTATGGGGTAACCGAGATTTAGCCACTGCAAAACGACTTAAATTAAAATTGAAGCAGTTAGGTGTAAGCTATACATGTATATCAAGTGACCATTGGGATAGCTTTGTTACGACCTTTAAAGAATGCAAACAGTTGATTGGTAAATTTTTCACTGTGGGTATAGAAGGCAATAATTGTCGATTACGGCATCGAATCAGGCGAGGCTTTAGGAGAAGCTGCAACTTCTCCAAAAAGCTTGAAAATCATTTCAAAGCCTTTGATTTAGTGTTCTTTTATATCAATAATGGATTCGTTTAATGCCAGCATACTTTTTGAAACACCACCCGATATTTTTATCTACTACTCCTTCGGGCATGCTATAGAAACGTTTTTTGCCTTCCAAATTAAATTCTTTATTTTCCAGATACTCACTATCCACATATTCAATGCCTTCAACCTGGCTAAATCCCGGTTTTTGTATGTTAGCAACAGAAGATCCTGTTCCAGCATCAGAAATTTGAGGAGCTTTAGATCCAGGTATTAATCGTGGTGTAGACTCAATCTGTGCTTGTGCAATATGCGGTTGTACTGGTTGTACTGGTTGTACTGGTTGTACTGGTTGTACTGGTTGTACTGGTTGTACTGGTTGTACTGGTTGTACTGGTTGTACTGGTTGTACAACCATATTATGGCCATGCTTAGATTTAACTTGTCCATTTTCTACGACGGGTACTTTTTCTAAGTTTTGCTTCACAGGTATGGACTGAACTATTGCAGCTTCTACTTTTTTCAACAATCGAGATTTGTCTTCAGTTTTTTTCTCTACATTATTACGTGGTACGACTAATGGTCGGCCATCTGGACCAATAATCGTAATAAATTCTTTAGCGCTTGTATAAAAAGACAAGGGTACCAGACTTAATGCCAGTACCGTTGTCAATCCCACTTTCCCTGTCTTGATCATTTCTTCCTTACCAACGAGTGCGATAGTTCAAACCTAAAATGGTAATTTTGGTATCTGTTTTTACGTTTAAACCTGCATATGGGTTTAATAACAGGTTATTTACCCCAGTCTGGTTGGCTAAACTACTGGTATTTGCTGGAATCTGATCTTTGCTGCGCAAAAAACCAATCGATAGATCCAGATCAGTATCTGCATCAAAGCGGTAACCCACACCTAAACCAAATAACTGCGCACCATTGATCGGTACCATGGTATTACGCTTATTTTTCGGAATAGCACTAGTCCGTGGCTCATAACCTGCTCGAAGCTTCAAGCGGTCTGTAGCGGAATACTCCATCCCGATACCGAAGTTCCACGGCGATTCAAATCCCATCGGTAAAGCCAGGGTTGAGTCAGTAACATTAGCAGATAAAATTTTGGCAATTTTTAGGGCTGAAATAGTACGATCAAATTCGAATTTAAATTCGTCCCAGACCTTGTAATCTGTCCAGCCAATATCAAAATTCACTTGCAAATCTGGCATCACTTTATATTTGATACCTGCCTGAAAATGCGCCGGATATTCAAAATCCTGCGACACCAGACCAGATTCACTCGATGGTATGTAATTAGGAAATCCAAGAATTGCAGCCAGAATCTGGCCGGTCGGTGAGGTCATTAAACCTTTAATCATTTCCTGAGGAGCTTTGGCATTATCAATATGATATTTACCTTTTAAGCGCATTTTTGCAGCACTTTGGTACACCATACCAAAACTAAAGTCTTCGCGCGGTTCCCACAATATTCCCAGGTTATAACTTGGGCTTAAGTTCTGCTCAAGCTCCAGTTGCATTTGACCAAACTTGCCAAATGGGTTCATCCCCTCATCCGCATTACAGATCCCGAGCAAAAGAATATCTGTAATAATGTCGGAATTTTCTTTAAACGGCGTACACACGACTTCGTCGATCATACGCAACATCCCAATCAACTCATTCGGGAAACGCAAGTCCGTTTTCATTCCGATGGCTTGATAAGACATCCCGATAGAAGCACCAATCGACAGTTGGTCATTGACCTCATAACCGATGGATGGTGACAGATAAGTAATCCGCTCTAAAGCAACCTGCTGTCCCATAAAGTTTGCTGGGTTACCATCTTCATGACCAAAACCTGCCATGAGAGGAGCATAAACAGCAGTCGCATAAGTGGCTTTCGATCCAGGGGGATTGTATGCAATCCCCATGGTCGGTGCAGTCAAAGGAAGGCCTTCCCCTAAATCCACCATTTTTTTCAGAAAAGGGACATAAAGACTGACATATTCCACATCGCCTTTTACCGGACCTTTAAAGTCAGTACACAAATCAGATGAAACTTCAGGACCGTCATTACAGACAATAGGATCATCAGAATAGCCAAATACGTTATATCCGGCCGGTACTGAAAACTCACGCTGGATATCAAAATTAGCCACAATGATTTGCTGTTCGGTTTGCAGACCATCAATTTTAGTCAATGCAGCCGGGTTAAAGTGGATGGCATTGACCCCTGGAGGATCTGCGGTGACGGCATTCCCCATGGATAGTGCACGTAAATCAACTGAAAGGTTGGTTCCCAATTGTGCAAAGGTATAACTTGAACAGCCCGCAAGAATAATTCCTGTTAATAACGGGCTAAGTCGAATGTTTTTCATACGACACCCCTATTAACTGATTTTTTTACCAAAACCTAAAATATCAAGTGGGAATGATAATCCCAACGAAACATCCGGTGCATCTTCGGTCAGCCCTAGGCCAACGGTACCATTAACAATTGTTTCTGGAGAGACTCGCACACCTAAGGAAATTGCAAAGGTAGAACTGGTCTGATCTGCAGCAGAATAACTTTCACCAGTGTTATAGTTAAATTCCGCACCAGTATTAAAGCTCTGCTGATAGGACATGGTCATCGAAACATCATAGTTAAATGAATATGCGAAACCAAAGGCAAAGCCTCCACTAATCCCCGGTTCAAACTCCTCAATAATCCGGCTACCTCGACGCTGATTCAGGCCCGATTCTTTAAAACCATAGTTCGCAGAAACTGATGCAAACAATACGACTGGGTCAATGTATTTACGCGTACTAGCACCTACTCCAGCAGAATAATAGCCCTTTCCTGCTGCCAGATCTGTCGCGGCATTAATTTCATAAGGGCTGTCACCCGTTTTAGTTGATAAATTACCAAATAAAATCAGAGGCAGACGACCATTGCTGTCCCACAATTTTTCACAAGAGGAAGCTCATTTGAGCTTCCTCTTGTTTTATGGGTATTTTATCGGGTGAAAATAAAGCTTTTAAAGTTCTTCTTTCAAACAAATTCACTTGAATTATTCTGAGTAAACGTTGAACTGTCCAACCTGTTTTCCCTAAATGTTGAGCGAAACTCACCAATAAATAGGCGATCATCGCAATCCAGATTTGTGTCTGAATTGCGTTCCTGCTGCGGCCTAGAAACGCTTTTAATTTGAGATTCTGCTTAATCGCCTTAAAGAACAGCTCAACTTTCCAACGATCTTTATAAATCGCCGCAATGGTGGAGGCGGCTAAATGAAAGTTATTGCTGAGAAAGCTAAAGTGCTTGCCACTTTGCTGATCTCTATATTCAATTCTTCTTAACACTGGGGCTTTTCTTTTTAGGGCATGTGCGCTATTCAGCTGAATGGTTTCATCTTTTAGAATACCTTTGGATTCAAGCACTGGATGTTGCTGGATCACCTGATACACAGATTTAGGCCTAAAACGTGTGACAAATCCAATGTTTTGAGCAGTCAGATTTGCATACCATTGGTAATCGACATAGCCTTTATCAAAAACTACAATGCTGCCAGCAGGAAACTGGAATTTGCGGCCTTGTACCATGTCATTTTCTTTGCCATTTTCAACTGCAACAAACTCAGGAATATCATTGCTGTGATTCAATCCTATGCTGAGTTTCATGCTGGCTTTTGAGTCGTGAACTTTGGCCCATTCACATAAGGAAAGCGACAGGTCAATATGACTGGCATCCAAGGAATACAAGGGATTCTTAAAGCGAAATTTATGAGCTACTTTTGAGTGTTCATAGTATTTAAGCAACTTGTAAAATAGCTGTTGATACAAGGCAGCAGGCTGCTGCTCATTGATTCGTGCCAGCGTGCTTCGGGGAATAGACTTTGCTCCGAGATGACTTAGCTTTTCCTGTTGGCACTCCAAATTGGATTGAATATCTCTCAGACTTTGTCTACAAGAGAATTGAGACATCAATATGGCAATAAACTGATCCCACCGGGAAGCCGCTCTAAATTTCTGTCCAACATGGTGTACTTTAGCAAGTTGTTCAAAATCCTGTCGCACAACAGGTTTAATTAGCTCATGAAATACGGTATTCTGATGTGACAAAACCTGAATCCTGGTCGTTAAAGTGTTTGTTTGCACTCATATTTTAACTGTTAGGACTCAGGTTTTTTTATTTAAAGCAAACTATGGGACAGCAGTGGGCAGACGACCCGCTTTTAGGGGAAAGGGTTCCCAGCGAGCACCCAAACTAATATCACCCAAACCCGCAGTAGAGGTATCTTTCAACAAGTCAGTTTTGGCCACTAAAGGTAGGGATGCAGTCAAGGTCAGGTTATCTTTCACACCATATTGGAAAGTGAAAGTATTAGTCATACTATGTGTTGCATTTTCTTGAACACGTAGTTGATACAATTGGCCCTGTGCCATTTCTATATCAAGTTGGGTGTCTCGATAATAGGTATAATCAATATCGTAATATGATGAAATTTCGCTTTGTTTTATTAGAGAGTATTGGCGTTCATTTGACGTAAATACTTCTTCTAGGTTAGCTGCCTGAGTAGCATCTCCTTCTTGTTGCTGTAAAGCTTGAGATGCATCTATTACTTGGCCAGCCTGAGTCGCTACAGGTGCTGCTGTTTCGACGACAGCCTCTTCAACTGCTTCATATTCACCGAGTTCTGACTCTTCTGCAGCCTGCGTTTCGACTTGCCCAGTTTGATCGGGTACAGATGCAGCAGTTTCAACGACAACTTCTTCATCAACTGTTTCGTATTCACCTAGTGCTGGTTCTTCTGCAGCAAATGCAACGCCCATTACCATTTGAATGCTCAGTGCCAAGAACGTCTTGTTCATCCATTTACTGTTCATATCCATTTCACCATTTTAATTTTTATTACTGTTTTTCGTTTTATTTATTCTTGTAATACAGTCTCAGGAAGTTATGTTGATATTCCCCAAATTGTTCTGACTCTGTATTACGATTACGGTCCATACGGATCGTAGAAGCTTTATCAGCAATTTTGTCCATATAAAATTGTGGATACTGCATGTCAACCAAGGCATAGCGATTGATCGTAGCATCTTCTACATGGCGCATATCTGATTCTTTTAATGCTAGAAAATTTTTGCGATATTGTTCAGGTACATTAATCAGGAACAAAGTGTTATTTTCCCAAATATCCTGAAAACGCCGTTCCTCAAAACTGATATTACCAAGTGCCGGATCTGCAACATAAACCCGGCCATTTTTATAACCTTTATAAACTACAAAATGCTTAAATCCCGCATAAGAAATCGGAACAATAGCAGGCTGATCTTGATTGACTAAATCTTTGAACTCTCCTCGATAGCCTCCACTTTCCAATCCTAAGGCTGAAACGAAGCGCTTCATATCAAGCAGAGAAAAACTACGGCGTTCAACAATTTTATCCGTTTCACCGAATTTCATCAGCCCGCTCATGACTTGCTGCTCATCCAGCTGTGTACCGACATAACCATTGAGGAGGGTTGTAAGTGCTGCTGAACCACAACTATAATCATAAGCTTGACGTACAATGCCCTGAAACTGATCCAGAAGTGCCGGTTTTACTTCCACAGCTTCACGGTGCATACGCACAAAAGAGTCATTTCTTGAATCAAGAACTTCAGTATAGTGAACAGCCCCATTCGGCTGTTTTTTGATATCCAGAGCTTCTTTGGCAGCGTAATACATCAATGCCGAGCCCAACGCGATCTCTAACATAATTATTAACTTTTCTTATAATGGGCATGATGTGCCTATTTTTCTTTTTATAGAGCATTCACTCTACTTCCCTGTAACTAGAAAGATACCTGCTTTTTCAAAAAAATACAGTATTTTTTTTATTTTTTAGATAAGTGATATAGTCATAAAAAAGCGCGTGTAAACACGCGCTTTTTTTAAAATAAAGATTAGTGACCTGAAATAGTAATAATTGCGCCTTTTGTATAACTACCCTGAGCTTGAGAGTAGAATGTTTGTAAGCCTTGAACTTCCATATCACCAATTGATGATCTTGCTTCACGGTTACCTAAATGAATACCTTTAATGTATTGGTCTTTCGCCCCAGTATCATTACTTACAATACGAACATGCGCTGCCTTACCTAACTGAGCTGTAGTACCTACATAAGCATCGTTATATACAGAAATATTCTGGCTAATGGTTAAATCATTAGAATCCGCATCTGCAATTTTGATACTTTCAACAAAAATCTCACCGGCTTCACGTGTAGTCACTGGAGTCGTACCTACAAGCCCCACTGCTTTATTTTTAGACGAGTTATCTAAAATACCTAGGTTTTTAATTTCTAGACCACCTGCCATTACACTATTCATCTTGATCATAGCGCCTTGTGGAGCAGCACCCAGTTGAATATTGGCATTTATCACACCAGTTTTAACGTCAAAACCACTAATGATGTCGTTTACAACACCGGCACCACCTCGACGAATCGAATCCGGATCATCTGCACCAGATGCAGTTACACCAATTCGGCCAACTTTGATATCTAGACCCGATACTTGTGCAGCAACATTAATGAAAGGATTACCAGCCCCAGCATCTGAATCAATTACCAAGTCAGCAAGGTTACGGGATGCAAGTAAATAGGCACCATTATTGTCATAATTGGCACCGATTACTACACCATGCGTTGCAGTAGTAGGATCAGCAAGAGCAGCAGCATCAGGTGCTGTATCAGTCTTACCACGGATTACGATCGCACCTGCTGTAGAAGTACCTCCGAAACCCGCCTCATTTGCAACACCTTTAGGTGCCAAACCGTCGTTATCATGGATAAATAATTTTTCAATAGCAATTTTCGAGATGCCGATACCAATTGTCAAACCGTCTTGACCCGTTGTTTCGCTTAGAGATGCATCATCCATTGCTTGCATCGCCATCGCATTGGCACTAAATGCAACTGAAGTCGCTAAAACTAATTTTGTAAATTTTTTCATTGTTTACTCTCCCAAGAGTACTATTTTTTTTGGTTGTGAATTACTCAGTGTTTAGGCTGTATTTTTTATTTTCTGACAGCTTAAGCATCTTTCCTTGAGTAATTTGCTAGCCCACTTAAATTAGCGTCGAGTCAAATTTTGATCAACTGTTGTTGGTCGCAATCTGTCGCTTACCGATAAACGGTATTTCATGATTTAAAAATATTTTCCTGGCTTCTTGATATAAAATAGTAAGTCATATCGAACTCTCCATAACTGAATGACCGAAGCTCTCTATCATCGTCCCTTAAAGTTTGAATCACGTCTGGTTACAGATCTATTATCCGCATTGAAGACATTGAATCATCTGGTGTATTTAAATAATAATGGTCGGCCTTTTATTGCCTGCTGCGCTCAAGAATATTTTGTTGCGCAGACATCACAAATTCAGTCTTTTAAAAGAACAGGGATTGAACAATACCAATCCAGCCCATCTGAGTTTAATTTAGCAATCAATGTATTAAAAACTCCTCAAGAGCATGGCTTTCGTGGAGGCTATGTTGGTTTTATCGGCTACGATTATGCCGCTCAACAATATATTCAGTATCCAGACCGTCCTCAACCTGGTTTATTTATTGGTCAATTTCCTTCCTACATTAAACCAACCCCTGATGGCTGGATGTTCTATAGTGATGATCCACAGGCAGAACAGATTTTCAATTATATTCAGAACTTACTTAAGCAAAATAAAATTCAATCGAAATTTCACTTAAAAAATCCTTGTATCTCACGCTGGACTAAATCTGTTTATACTCAGGCTTTTCAGAAAATTCAGGACTATATTGTTGCAGGTGACTGCTATCAGATTAATCTGACCCAAGAGTTTAAAGGTCGTGCCCAAGGCTCCCTCTTAGCAACTGCCCAAGCATTCTGGACATTAACCGAAGCGCCCTATGCCGGTTATTTGCGTATTGGTGATTTTGAATTACTCAGTTGCTCACCCGAGTTATTTATTGACTTTGAAAAAAATCGGAAAATTATCACTAAACCAATTAAAGGCACCATGCCACGCTATACAGATCCCGTGCTGGATGAACAATCTAAACAAATCTTAAAAGCATCGGAAAAAGATCAAGCAGAAAATGTCATGATTGTGGATTTATTACGTAATGATTTAAGTATTTATGCGGAAACAGGCTCGGTTAAAACACCCAAATTATTTAATATCGAAAGTTTTAATCAAGTGCATCATATGGTGAGCGAAGTTGAAGCGACCCTAAAAGCAGATATCAATCCTTTCGAGGTGTTAATGTCAGCCCTACCAGGTGGCTCAATTACGGGTGCACCTAAAATTCGTGCCATGCAGATTATTGCTGAACTGGAAGGTGCAGCACGTGGGGCTTATTGTGGATCAATGGGTTATTTTAATTTTGATGGTACCGGTTCCTGGAACATTCTGATTCGTTCCATCCAAAAATATCAAGAAGATGTTTCTTTATGGGCGGGTGGTGGTATTACCATTTCTTCGGATTGTGATGCAGAATATCAAGAATGTTTTGATAAAGTTTCAGCGATGCTGGATCTGTTAAATACGTGGTATCAGCCTAAATAAATAAAAAGCGAATCATTTGACTCGCTTTTTTCTACAAATCCACCCTAACCCTCCTTTAGTAAAGGAGGGAAATCCTCCCTTTTCAAAGGGAGGCTAAGAGGGATTTTAATCACACCAAAATCTCATTTTTTAGTGTATCGACTAAACGCTGATTTTGCTCATCTGTACCAATGGTAATTCTTAAGAACTGGTTAATACGTGGCTTGTTAAAATAACGCACGATAATGCCACGTTCACGTAGTTCGCTGGCCAACTTACCTGCATCCTTAGATGGCAATGAGGCAAAAATAAAGTTGGCACTCGATGGTAAAACTTTAAAACCAAGCTCATTTAATTGGGACACCAACTTTTCACGACTCGTAATCACTTTTGCATTTTGTGCTTCAAAGTAGGCTTGATCTTCAAATGAAGCGACCGCTGCAGCAATCGCAAAACGGTCCATCGGATAAGAGTTAAAGCTATTTTTGACTGCTTCCAGTGCTGCAATTAAATGGGACTGAGCAATCGCAAAACCAACACGCAAACCCGCAAGAGAACGTGACTTCGATGTGGTTTGACATACGACTAAATTCTCATATTTCTCAACCAGCTTAACTGCTGATTCAGCACCAAAATCCACATAGGCTTCATCAATCACCACCACTGAATCCGGATTGGCTTGCAGAATTTCTTCAATCGCAGCCAAACCTAGATCAATACTGGTCGGCGCATTAGGATTAGTAATAATAATGCCGCCATTAGCTTGTTTATAGTCATCCACAACAATTTCAAAGTCATCATTCAATGGTAAGATTTTGGTTTTGACGCCAAAAAACTGACTATAAACCGGATAGAAACTATAGGTAATATCTGGATAAAGCAGAGGCTGTTTTTGAACAAAAAAAGCCTTAAAGATATGTGCCAAGACTTCGTCTGAGCCATTGCCGACAAAGACAGTGTCTACAGGTACATTTTGCTGTTTAGCGATCGCCTGTTTCAACTCTGATGCATCCGGGTCAGGATACAGACGCAAAACATCCGCCGAATTCGCAAGTACCTTTTGAACCGCTTCTACCACTTTGGGTGATGGTGGATACGGATTTTCATTGGTATTAAGTTTTAAAATATTCTGGATTTTTGGTTGTTCGCCTGGGGTATACGGTTCTAATTCACGTACTTCAGGACTCCAAAAACGCATTTGTTCTGTTGTGATATTCATTTTATATTCTCTTTAAACCCTCTCCTAACCTCTCCCTGAGCCATATATGGCGCAAGAGAGGAATTTTCATTAATAAAGACACAAGATTTTTGTGGTTTAAATTCTCCTCTCCTTTTAGGAGAGGGTCAGGGAGAGGTTGTAATGCTATTTATGATTGATAACGATAACGTGCTGACTGTGCATGTGCATCCAAGTTCTCTTGTTGCGCCAAGATATCCGCAGTTTTTGCTAAAGTTTTTACACCTTCTTGTGAGCACATGATCAAACTTGAACGCTTCTGGAAATCATAGACACCAAGTGGCGATGAAAAACGCGCAGTACCTGAAGTTGGCAAGACATGGTTTGGCCCGGCACAGTAATCACCAATGGCTTCAGGCGTATAACGACCCATAAAGATTGCACCTGCATGACGAATGCTATCAGACATTGCTTCTGCATCATCTAAACATAACATCAAATGCTCAGGCGCTACCTGATTAATCAAATCTGACGCTTCTTGACGGTCTTTTACCAAGACTAAAGCACCACGATTGGCAATCGAAGTACGGGCAATTTCTGCCTTTGGCAATATTGCCAGGTGCATTTCAATCGCCTGTTCAACCTCATTCAGCAACTGTTCATCTGGTGTGATGAAAATGGCTTGTGCCACAGTGTCATGTTCAGCTTGCGAAAGTAAATCCATCGCCAACCATTCAGCATTATTTTGGCCTTCGGCATACACCAGAATTTCAGAAGGTCCTGCAATCATGTCGATACCGACCTGACCAAACACCGCACGTTTTGCCGCAGCAACAAAACGGTTGCCTGGGCCGGTAATTTTATCGACCGGTGGGACCGTTTCTGTACCGTAAGCTAATGCCGCAACCGCTTGTGCGCCACCAATCGTGAAGACACGTGTCACACCTGCCAGATAGGCAGCCGCCAGTACCAATGGATTTAAATCACCATTCGGTGCAGGTACCACCATAATAATTTCAGGAACTCCCGCTACATGAGCAGGCACAGCATTCATCAATACTGAAGATGGATAAGAAGCCAGACCACCCGGCACATAAATCCCAACACGATCCAGTGGAGTGACTTTCTGACCAAGCGTATTTCCTAAAGCATCGACATAGGTCCAGCCGTCCTGTTTTTGTGCCTGGTGAAACTCGCGCACGCGTGCTGCAGCAAGCTCTAAAGCTTCGCGCACTTCAGTCGTCAAACCCTCGAAGGCAGCTTGCAGTTGCTCTTGGCTTAACTCTAAATCTGAAAATTGATGCGCCGGATGTCGATCGAACTGTTGAGTGAGTTTAAGAACTTGAGCATCACCATGCTGACGAACATCAGCAATAATTTGATCTACAGTTTTTAAAAGTTCAGGATCATTAACAGTTTCAAAAGCCAACAAGTCAGCAAATGCTTGCTTGAAGTTTTGATCTTGGGTCGATAAACGTCGCATCAATTTACCCATCAGGTTTGAATTCGAAGGCTTTAGTTTACCTGTTTTCCAGACTTTTGTCGGCAGCTATAGTGCTCTAGCCCTATGAGTTTTATTGGAAATAGCTTTTGGTAAAATTAATGAAAGAATTTACATCGTATTTATGTTCAATCGAATAAAAAAAACCGCCCTAAAAGGACGGTTTTTTATGCAACAAATTTAAGCCTGTTTGGCCTTTTCACGTTCTTCTACGGCTTTTTCAAGCTGTGCCAGAATCGGATTTAACAACGCTTGCTTACGCTTGAAGCTGGCTTTATTCACGATTAAACGCGAAGACACTTTGCAAATTTCTTCAAGTGGCTCCAGACCATTGGCACGCAAGGTATTACCTGTATCTACGACGTCAACAATGTAATCGCCCAGACCGACCAGTGGTGCAAGTTCCATGGAGCCATACAGCTTGATCACATCAACCTGCTCACCCAAGCTGGCATAGTATTGACGGGTCAAATTCACGTACTTGGTCGCAATTTTTAAGCGACCTTTAGGACGTTGCATCCCCACCTTACCGGCGGTCATCAATTTACATACCGCAATTTTCAGGTCCAATGGTTCATAGACATTTTGTGCACCATGTTCCATCAATACATCTTTACCGGCCACGCCAATATCGGCTGCACCATTTTCAACATAAGTCGGTACATCTGAAGCACGTAAAATTAAGATACGAACCTGTTTATGCGTGGTCGGGAAAATCAGTTTACGAGACTTATCAGGATCTTCTAAAAGATTAATCCCTGCTGTTTCTAGCAAAGGTAAAGTCTCTTTTAAGATACGCCCCTTACTTAATGCCAAAGTTAAACCATGATCAAAATTGCCCATTACGTCAAAGTTTGGATCATCGTTTCTCATATCGCTCATTAATTTACTCGCTTAATTTGGGCACCTAAACTTTGTAACTTTGCTTCTACATCTTCATAACCGCGGTCAATATGATAAATGCGGTCAATCAGCGTTTCACCTTCAGCGGCAAGTGCTGCCAGCACCAAAGAGAACGAAGCACGTAAATCTGTTGCCATTACGGGTGCGGCAGAAAGTTTTTCTACACCCGTTACCACAGCCTCATTACCTTCTACCTGAATATTGGCACCCATACGTGCCAATTCAGGAACATGCATGAAACGGTTTTCAAAAATCGTTTCAGAAATTGTCGCAAAGCCTTGAGCAATGGCATTCACAGCCATAATCTGGGCTTGCATATCGGTTGGAAATTCTGGATGTGGTAAGGTTTGGAAGCTGACAGCTTTCGGACGTTTACCCAGCATATCCAGTTCAATCCAGTCGTCACCACGGGTCACTTCTGCGCCCATTTCTTCAAACTTGTCCAGCACCGCTTCCATCAGGGACGGATCAGTATGCGTGGTTTTGATACGACCGCCAGTGATCGCTGCTGCTGCCAGATATGAACCGGTTTCAATCCGGTCAGCAACAACCGCATATTCACAGCCATGCAGACGTTCGACACCGGTCACAATTAAAGTATCGGTATCTAGACCTTCAATCTTGGCACCCATCTTGATCAGCATTTGCGCAAGATCAGTGATCTCAGGTTCACGTGCTGCATTGCGAATCGTGGTCACACCATCGGCCAACACGGCAGCCATCAGAATATTTTCTGTCCCACCCACAGTCACCATATCAAAGACAACTTCGCCACCTTTCAGGCGACCATCGACTTTGGCATGTACATAACCGGCTTCGACTTCAATCTCGGCGCCTAAAGCTTCTAAAGCTTTCAAATGCTGATCGACAGGACGGGAACCAATCGCACAACCGCCTGGTAAAGACACTTTTGCACTGCCATAGCGCGCCAATAATGGACCAAGCACCAAAATAGAAGCACGCATAGTTTTTACGAGCTCATACGGTGCGAACTGGTTATCTAATGTAGAAGTATCAGCAACAACCGTATCGCCTTCATAAGTCATGGTGATCCCAAGACCAGCAATCAGCTTCACCAACGTATTGACATCTTTTAGATTAGGAACATTTCTGAGCGTAATCGGGGTATCAGCAAGAATCATTGCTGCCAATAATGGAAGTGCTGCATTCTTTGCACCAGAAATGCGCACTTCACCTTCGAGCTTGATACCGCCCTGAATTAAAAATTTATCCATTAAATGATTAAGCTCCAAATAAGCTTGCTTTGCGCCATTCTTCTTTTGTCATCGCGCGAATCGTTACTGCGTGAACTGCACCACTGGCAATATGGGCATTGAGAGGAGCATAAACAGCTTGTTGGCGTGCAACTGGACGCTTACCTTCAAATTGATCATCCACAATACGGAGATCAAATTTTCCGCCCTGACCACTCACAGCAACATCCGCCTCTGGAAAAGCGGCTTCTAAAATTTCAGCGAGCTGTTCATTATTCATCACAAGACCTCTTATAGGACTAAGGGTGTAAAACGAGCCATTTTACTATAAATAGCAAAAATAATTCATGGATCCATACATTATATATATAAAAAAAAGAGGCTTTTAAAACCTCTTTTTCATCATTTGTCCTTTATAGAGCTAAAGGATGCTGCTGTAAATGCATTTCCCGGTATCGATCAATCTGCCGTTTCAATTTTTCGGTCAATATTTTAATTGAGGTATACATATCATCTGCGGTGGCGTGAGCAAAAAATTCAATGCCCGGTAATCGGATAATAGCCTCTGCGATATGATTACTACTGCCCTTTCTAGAGCGTTTATCAATTTGATGATCTTTCGAGAGTTTCACTTGCATACTATTCACCTGATCTAGGTGCTTCGTCATCTGTGAAAACTTGGTTTTTATACTTTCTTCAATAGCTGGCGTAATCGATAAATGATGTCCACGAATTGTTATTTGCATAGTTCTATCCCTCACCTTCGTTAGGATTAGAAGAGTCTCAATATAAAATAATTTAAATACAGTAACTTATAAATAAAATATCCGTATTTTAAGTCCTGAATCAAATCAATCTTACTGATCCTCAAAAGAAAAAAGATTCATTATGTTGTCATAATGAATCTCTAGAATAGCCAGATTTCAAATTTTAGATCAAGAGTTTTCGCTCAGAAGATGAAGGAATATGTAACGATTCACGATATTTCGCCACCGTACGTCGTGCCACATCAATGCCTTCATCTTTTAACATATTGGCAATTGCATTATCAGACAGAGGCTTACGGGCATTTTCTTCGGAAATCAGTTTTTTGATTTTGGCACGAATAGCAGTAGAAGATGCTTCACCACCTGAAGTAGTCCCGACATGACTCGAGAAGAAATATTTCAACTCGAACAATCCACGTGGGGTCAGCATATATTTATTGGTGGTTACACGAGAAACTGTAGATTCATGCAATTCGACTTCTTCGGCAATATCTCTTAAAACCAGAGGTTTCATGCCTTCCGCCCCAATTTCCAAGAACATTTTTTGATGTTCTACAATACAAGTCGCGACTTTCAATAATGTTTTATGCCGTTCATCGATACTTTTGATAAAGTTCTTCGCTTCCAGCATCTGATTACGCAGGTACTGATTATCATCGCTTTGATCTGCACGACGAATCATTTTGGCATAAAAAGAATTGACGCGTAACTTTGGCAGTACATCCGAGTTTAAATTGACTTGCCAGCAGTTATTCTTTTTCATCACCACAACATCTGGCACCTGATAATCCGATTCCTTGTTTTCAAATTCCAGACCTGGATGCGGTTTTAAGGTTTTTAGCAAATCTACAGCACAGCGCAACTGTTCTGGATTTAAGCCAGTCTGTTTGATCAGCTTAGGAAGCTCATTGGTAATCAACAATTCATAATGTTGCAGAAGTTTGATCGCATCATTTCGGCAAGGGGTTGACGCAGGTAAATTATCAAGTTGAACCAATAGGCATTCTGCCAAGCTTCTAGAACCTACACCTACCGGATCCAAACGCTGGATATGCTTTAATACAACGGCAACCTCATCATCTTCAATTTCTTCTTCAGACCCCATAGAAGAGAGTAAATGTTGTACTGATGCAGTAATTTCACTCAACTCAGCATCTAAAAAACCTTTGTCGTCCAAAGAATCGACTATGCAATAAGCGATTAATTTATCAACCTGTGAAAAATTCAGCAGATTAATTTGTTCTAGCATATATTCTTGCAGGCTCTGATGCCCTTGACGATTATCTTCACGCTCTTCGAACTCGGCTGCCCCCAGACTTGTAGGTTGATGGGTATAGACATCATCCCAATCGGTATCTACAGGTAAGTCATCAGGCAGATGATCGGCATTAAGTTGATTAGTTAGATCTTGATTTTCATTATTTGACTCAATTGTAGATAAGCTTTCAAGGGTAATTTGCTCTTCAACTTTTTCTAATAGAGGATTACTATCAAGTTGCAACTGAACTTCTTGTTCCAATTCCAGACTTGAAAGTTGTAATAGCCGAATTGCCTGCTGTAATTGTGGAGTTAATGACAGCGAGTTCGCAATTTTTATACCCACTGATAATCTCATTGTTACCCCCCTTAATAGAAAATCCCGTTTTATAAGCAATTTTTATGCCGTTTTATTTTTTATAACACAGATTTACCAAAAAACATACAAATTGGATTTTAAATTTCTAGTCTTTCGCGACTAATAATTGTTTAAATACTTAATTTTTCGCATAAAAAATCCCCCTCTGCCTTGGCGGAGGGGGATTTAGGAATAATGAGCTGGCGATGACTTACTCTCACATGGGTAACCCCACACTACCATCAGCGCTAAGAGGTTTCACTTCTGAGTTCGGGAAGGGATCAGGTGGTTCACTCTTGCTATGGTCGCCAGCACAACTGTTTATG
This sequence comes from Acinetobacter sp. CIP 102136, assembly GCF_000369685.1. Classification (GTDB taxonomy): domain Bacteria; phylum Pseudomonadota; class Gammaproteobacteria; order Pseudomonadales; family Moraxellaceae; genus Acinetobacter; species Acinetobacter fasciculus. The sequence continues at coordinate 3,008 of NZ_KB850142.1, read as the reverse complement.
GATACTTGCTAGGTCTTACGTTTTGCCTTGCTTTCTACCAAATAGAATTCATTAACAGATTTATCTGAGTTGGATAGTTTGTTCGTTTAGCGTAACTAAATCAAGTCACTTTGTTTAATATCGAATCGATTGATGCTTAATACAACAACTGTTTGGGTGTTGTATAGTCAAGCCTCACGAGCAATTAGTATTGGTCAGCTTCACATATCACTATGCTTCCACATCCAACCTATCAACGTCGTAGTCTTCAACGGCTCTTTAGGAGACATAAAGTCTCGGGGAAATCTTATCTTGAGGTAGGCTTCCCGCTTAGATGCTTTCAGCGGTTATCCCTTCCGAACATAGCTACCCGGCGATGCCACTGGCGTGACAACCGGTACACCAGAGGTTCGTCCACTCTGGTCCTCTCGTACTAGGAGCAGATCCTCTCAAATTTCCAACGCCCACGGTAGATAGGGACCGAACTGTCTCACGACGTTCTAAACCCAGCTCGCGTACCTCTTTAAATGGCGAACAGCCATACCCTTGGGACCTGCTTCAGCCCCAGGATGAGATGAGCCGACATCGAGGTGCCAAACACCGCCGTCGATATGAACTCTTGGGCGGTATCAGCCTGTTATCCCCAGAGTACCTTTTATCCGTTGAGCGATGGCCCTTCCATACAGAACCACCGGATCACTAAGACCTACTTTCGTACCTGCTCGACTTGTGGGTCTCGCAGTTAAGCGCGCTTTTGCCTTTATACTCTACGCGTGATTTCCGACCACGCTGAGCGCACCTTCGTACTCCTCCGTTACTCTTTAGGAGGAGACCGCCCCAGTCAAACTACCCACCAGACATGGTCCTCGTCCCGGATAACGGGACAGAGTTAGAACCTCAATATTACCAGGGTGGTATTTCAAGGACGGCTCCATCGCAACTAGCGTCGCGACTTCAAAGCCTCCCACCTATCCTACACAAGTAAGATCAAAGTTCAATGTCAAGCTGCAGTAAAGGTTCACGGGGTCTTTCCGTCTAGCCGCGGGTACACCGCATCTTCACGGCGAATTCGATTTCACTGAGTCTCTGCTGGAGACAGCGCCCCCATCATTATGCCATTCGTGCAGGTCGGAACTTACCCGACAAGGAATTTCGCTACCTTAGGACCGTTATAGTTACGGCCGCCGTTTACTGGGGCTTCGATCAAGAGCTTCGCTTACGCTAACCCCATCAATTAACCTTCCAGCACCGGGCAGGCATCACACCCTATACGTCCACTTTCGTGTTTGCAGAGTGCTATGTTTTTAATAAACAGTTGCAGGGGCCTGGTTTCTGAGGCTGTCGGCCGCTCAAGGAGCAAGTCCTATCACAGACAACAGCGTACCTTCTCCCGAAGTTACGGTACCATTTTGCCTAGTTCCTTCAGCAGAGTTCTCTCAAGCGCTTTGGTCTACTCGACCTGACCACCTGTGTCGGTTTCGGGTACGATTCCTGTGTAACTGAAGCTTAGAGACTTTTCCTGGAAGCATGGTATCAGCCACTTCACTGTACAAGTACAGCTTGCTATCAGTTCTCAGCATAGAGTACCCCGGATTTGCCTAAGATACATGCCTACAACCTTCCACCTGGACAACCAACGCCAGGCTGACTTAACCTTCTCCGTCCTCTCATCGCATTACACAGAAGTATTGGAATATTAACCAATTTCCCATCGACTACGCCTCTCGGCCTCGCCTTAGGGGTCGACTCACCCAGCCCCGATTAACGTTGGACTGGAACCCTTGGTCTTTCAGCGTGCGAGTTTTTCACTCGCATTGTCGTTACTCACGTCAGCATTCGCACTTCTGATACCTCCAGCAGACTTCTCAATCCACCTTCATCGGCTTACAGAACGCTCCCCTACCACGCATAATAAATTATGCATCCGCAGCTTCGGCATATAGTTTTAGCCCCGTTACATCTTCCGCGCAGGCCGACTCGACTAGTGAGCTATTACGCTTTCTTTAAAGGGTGGCTGCTTCTAAGCCAACCTCCTAGCTGTCTATGCCTTCCCACATCGTTTCCCACTTAACTATAATTTTGGGGCCTTAGCTGGCGGTCTGGATTGTTTTCCTCTTGACTACGGACGTTAGCACCCGCAGTCTGTCTCCCGGATAGTACTCATTGGTATTCGGAGTTTGCATCGGTTTGGTAAGTCGGGATGACCCCCTAGCCGAAACAGTGCTCTACCCCCAATGGTATTCGTCCGAGGCGCTACCTAAATAGCTTTCGGGGAGAACCAGCTATCACCAAGTTTGATTAGCCTTTCACCCCTATCCACAAGTCATCCCCTGGCTTTTCAACGACAGTGGGTTCGGTCCTCCAGTTAGTGTTACCCAACCTTCAACCTGCTCATGGATAGATCACCTGGTTTCGGGTCTATACCCAGCAACTAAACGCCCTATTAAGACTCGGTTTCCCTACGGCTCCCCTATGCGGTTAACCTTGCTACTGAATATAAGTCGCTGACCCATTATACAAAAGGTACGCAGTCACCGGACTAAGCCGGCTCCCACTGCTTGTATGCATGCGGTTTCAGGATCTATTTCACTCCCCTCACAGGGGTTCTTTTCGCCTTTCCCTCACGGTACTGGTTCACTATCGGTCAGTCAGGAGTATTTAGCCTTGGAGGATGGTCCCCCCATATTCAGACAAGGTTTCACGTGCCTCGCCCTACTCGACATCATCATATAAGCCCTTTCGTGTACAGGACTATCACCGTCTACGGTCGCACTTCCCAGAGCGTTCCACTAGAACTTATATGACTTAATGGGCTCTTCCCCTTTCGCTCGCCGCTACTGAGGGAATCTCAATTGATTTCTTTTCCTAAGGGTACTGAGATGTTTCACTTCCCCTCGTTCGCCTTGCAACACTATGTATTCATGTTGCAATACCTACCTTATGGTAAGTGGGTTTCCCCATTCAGACATCTCCGGATCACAGGATATTTGCCGCCTCCCCGGAGCTTTTCGCAGGCTATCACGTCTTTC